>DASWVA010000129.1:0-18889 GCA_036401415.1 Streptosporangiaceae bacterium | reverse complement strand
CGCCGCCCAGCTGGCGGTGCCGCCGTGCGGCAGCGCGCCCAGGAAGCCTTCGGTGATCGAGATGGCACCCAGGCCCGCGGTAGCCGACACCGCGACCAGGGACAGGATCTGCCGCCAGGCAGGGCGGAAGCGCAGCAGCATGGCCACGATCGCGGCCGCGATGATGCTGCAGATGGTCAGCGGCAGCAGCGCCGAGCTCAGCACCAGGCCGCGCGGGTCGCTGCGGGAAATCGGGACCACGTCCACCACGGTGACCGGCGGCGCCGGAGCCCGGCGGGCGGCCGCGGCGTGCTGGGCCAGCTGGTCGCCGGTGCTGGTCAGCAGCTGGGCCACGGCCGGGCTGGCCGCGCTCGCCTCGAGGACGGTGACGTGCCCGGACGTGATCTGGAAGGCGCCGTAGACGTCGCGGTCCTTGACGCCGGCGCGGGCGGCGGCCAGGTCGGCGTACCGGGAGAAGCCGAAGCCGCCCGGCTCGGCCCGGGTCAGTGCGGCCACCGCCTGCTGGCTGGCCGCGCTGGTGCCGACGATGCCCACGGGCAGGCTGCGCGGCGCCAGCCGGGCGCTGGGCCAGGCGAACGCCAGCACCGCCAGCACGATCATCAGCGGCAGTACCACCGCCACGATGACCAGCTGGCGCCACCAGGGGTGCCTCGCCAATGGATTGCGCACTGTTTTCGCCTCCCGGTCTCACCCGGACCAATAAAGAACGAACGTTCCCTTAAAATTAGTGTGCTGTAGCTCGCGTCAAAAGTAAAGACGAGCGTTCGTTTTTTGTAGGATGACAGCATGCCGAAGGTCACCCAGCAGTACCGCGATGCGCGCCGGGACCAGATTCTGAGCGCGGCCCGGCGCTGTTTCCTGCGCGACGGTTTCCACGTCACGTCTATGCAGGACCTGTTCGCCGAGTCCGGCTTGTCCTCGGGGGCGGTCTACCGGTACTTCGCCGGCAAGGACGAGGTGATCGTGGCCATCGCCGAAGAGAACATGCAAGAGGTGCTGGCCATGCTCCACCAGGTGGCGACCGGAACCCCGGGTCGTTCGCTGGGTGAGGTCGTGGCCGGGCTGATGGCCCTGGTGCAGGCCAGGAACGCGACCGACGACCTGGGCCGCCTGGCCGTTCTGGTCTGGGCGGAGGCCCTGCGCAACCCGTCGCTGGCCCGGCAGCTCCAGCACCTGCTGACCCGGATGCGCGACCAGCTCACCACGCTGGTCACCGATCACCAGCAGGCAGGCCAGCTGCCAGCTGAGGTAGCGGCCAGCGCAATCGCCCAGACCCTGGTCTCGATGATGGGCGGCTACATCCTGCAGCTCACCGTCCTGGGACCGGACGCGGTCGGCGGCATCCCGGACGCTGTCCGCGCGCTATGGCCAAATGTTCCCTGAGGCCGGCCGGCGGGCGGGCCGCGCTCAGGCGGGAGCCGTCACGCCGGTCAGGCGGTGCAGGGCCGTGTACCCGTTCATCGACGTGCCCCGCAAGAAGCCGACCAGGGTCATGCCCACCTCGTCGGCCAGGTCCGCGGCCAGGGACGAGGGCGCCGACACGGCCGCCAGCACCGGAATGCCTGCCACCGCCGCCTTCTGCACCAGCTCGAACGACGCCCGCCCGCTGACCAGGAGGATGTGGCCGGTCAGCGGCAGCCGTCCCGCGCGCAGCGCCCAGCCGATCACCTTGTCGACCGCGTTGTGCCGCCCCACGTCCTCGCGCAGCACGGCCAGCGTGCCATCCGCGCTGAACAGGCCGGCCGCATGCAGGCCGCCGGTACTGGCGAACACCCGCTGGGCCTCCCGCAGCCGGTCCGGCAGCGACGCCAGCACGCCCGGGGCGACCTGCACGGTGTCGGCGGTCAGGTCGTAGCGGGACCGGACCCGGATCGCATCGATGCTTTCCTTGCCGCACACCCCGCAAGCGCTGGTGGTCAGAAAGTTCCGTTGCGCCCGCCGTGCGTCGGTGGCCCGGTCCAGCGCCGCCAGTGACGGCAGGCTGGCCACCTCCAGCGTGGCGTCGGCCACATTTTCGTCGCACATCCGGATCTGCCGCAGGTCCACGGCGGGGGAGAGCAGCCCCTCGGTGAACAGGAACCCGGCGGCCAGGTCGAGGTCGTCGCCGGGGGTACGCATCGTCACGGTCAGCGGTTTCCCGCCGATCCGGATCTCCAGTGGCTCCTCGACCGCCAGCAGGTCGGCCCGGGCCCCGGCCGGCCCGTCGCCGGAGACGGTGATCCGCTGGATCCGGCGCCGCTGGGTCCTGGTGCTCACTTCACCGATGCTAGCGCGGGGCCACGTCGCGGCCGGACCCCAGGCCCGCGCACCGGACGGCTGGGCAGCGTAACCAGCAAGAAACCCCCGCCGCCCGGGTGGGCGACGGGGGTTCTCGTGCGTCGCGGTCAGCTGGCGAAGTCGAGCAGCGGCTGGGCGCGGCTCGGGTGGCGCAGCTTGGACAGGGACTGCTTCTCCAGCTGCCGGATGCGCTCCCGGGTCAGGCCCAGGGCCCGCCCGATCTCGTCGAGCGTGTGCGGGTTGCCGTCATACAGGCCGAACCGCATGGACATGATCGTGGCCTCGCGGGGCGTCAGCGCGTCCAGCGCGCTGCGCAGCTGCTCAGCCATGAGCTGGCGGTCCACCATCTCGGAGGCTTCCGGAGCGTCGACGTCCTCGATCAGGTCGCCGATGCTCGTCTCGCCGTCCTCGCCGATGGTGGAGTCCAGGCTGATCGGCTGGCGGCTGGTCCGCAGCAGTTCCTCGATCTGGTCCGGGGTCCGGTCCAGCTCGACGGCCAGCTCCTCAGGCGTGGGCTCACGGCCGAGCTTCTGGTGCATGTCCCGCTCGACCCGGCTCAGCTTGCTGAGCATCTCCAGCACGTGGACCGGCAGCCGGATCGTCCGGGCCGAATCCGCGAAGCCGCGCTGGATGGCCTGGCGGATCCACCACATCGCGTAGGTGGAGAACTTGTAGCCCTTGCTGTAGTCGAACTTCTCGACGGCCCGGATCAGGCCGAGGTTGCCCTCCTGCACCACGTCCAGCAGGGACAGGCCGCGGTCGGTGTACTTCTTCGCCACCGACACCACCAGCCGGAGGTTGGCCTCCAGCATGTGGGCCTTGGCCCGGTGGCCGTCCTCGGCCACCAGCTGCAGGTCGTGGCGGTAGTCCTCGTCCAGGCCCGGCTCGGTGTCCAGCTTGTGCTCGGCGAACAGGCCCGCCTCGATCCGCTTGGCCAGGTCGACTTCCTGCTCGGCGGTGAGCAGACTGGTCCGGCCGATCGACTTCAGGTACGTGTGTACCGAGTCGCCCATGGCCGGCCCCTGGTCGTCCAGGTCCGCCTCGGCCAGCCGGTCGCCGGCCAGCGCCGCCGCTTCGGCTTCCGCCTCGATCACGGCGTCGTCTGAGCCGGCTGCCTTGGCGTCGGTTCCCTGGGGCGCCTCCTCGGCGCCGGTGTCCCTGGCGGTCCTGGCCGGACGGGTGACCTTGGCCGAGCTGGCCTTGGCCGTCGCGTCCTTCACGGTGCGCTTGGTCTTGACGGGCTCGTTGGCCATGCGAACACCGGCCTCGGTGAGCTCGCGCAGGATGGAACGGCCCTCGGCCGGGGCTATGCCCGCCTGCTCGAAGGCGGTCCGGAGCTCGGAGAGAGACAGGTGACCCTGGCTGCGCCCTCGCTGGATCAGGTCGTCGACGCGCAACTTGCTGCCTTCAACTTCCCCCGGTGTGGCGACTGCGGTCCGCGGCATGCGACACCTCCCTCCTTCTCCTTTTGACACGGGCACGATGAGCGTGCCGTTCACCATGCTCATTGCAAGACGCCATCAGGCGCCTTCGTGTAGGGGCCCGCTGCGCTGCGCTGCGGCGTTCGCGCGGGCACTATCTACTAACGTTCCCGGCCGGGGATTGTTCCCGGCGGAGCGTCTGGAGATCGGGCTTGCCGCTCGGCAGCAACGGCATCGCCGCCCGCAGAACGAGCTCCCGGGGAAGAGCGTAACGCGGCAGGCGCTCGCGCACATGCCGACACAGCAGATCAAGGGTCGGTGGCGCAGACGGGTTGTCCGGAACAATCACCGCGATGACCCGCTGCCCCCATTCAGGGTCGGGGCCGCCGATCACGGCGGCCTCGCGGACTCCCGGGCAGGTCTCGAGCAGAGCGGCGACCTCGCCGGCGACGACGTTCTCACCCCCGGTGATGATCACGTCATCGGCCCGGCCGCGGACCGTCAGCCGGCCGTCCGCCTGCACCGCCCCGAGGTCGGATGTGACGAACCAGGCACCCTCCATGGCCGCCGTGGTCAGGTCGGGCCGCCCCCGGTAACCGGAGAACAGCACCGGGCCGCTGATCCGGATCCGCCCGTCCTGCCCGGTGGCCACGGCCACCCCGTCCAGCGGCCGGCCGTCGTAGACGCACCCGCCGCAGGTCTCGCTCATCCCGTACGTGGTGACCACCGGCACCCCGGCGGCCCGGGCCGCCTCGACCAGTGCGGCCGGCGCGGCCGCCCCGCCGAGCAGCACCGAGGTGAACCCGCGGGCCCAGGCCGCACCGGGGTCGGCGTCCAGCAGCCGCCGCAGCTGGGTCGGCACGACCGAGACGTGGGCGCAGCCCGAGGCGGCCAGCTCGTCCGCCCCGGCCCGGGCCATGACCGGCTCGGTGCCCGTGGCCAGTGAGCGGATCAGGACCTGGATACCGGCGATGTGGGTGGCGGGCAGGCACAGCAGCCACCGCTGGCCGGGGGCCGCGCCAGTGCGGTCCAGCGAGGCCCGGGCCGAGTGCAGCAGTGCGGCCGCGCTCAGCTGTACTCCTTTGGGCTGCCCGGTCGACCCGGAGGTGGCGATGACCACCGCGGTCTCCGGCCCGACGGGCTGGCCGCCCGCCCGCCGGATCAGCCCGCCGGCGGTGTGCACGGCCGCCGGCGCGAACGTGTCCACCACGGCCGCCAGCCGTCCCGGCGGCAGGTCCGGGTCCAGCGGCAAGATGGCCGGCCCGGTGCCGTCCAGGGCCGCGGACAGCAGTTCCAGCAGCCGGCCGCCGGTCTCGGCGGCGGGCAGGACAACCGCGTGCAAAGGACGTTTCACCACGCACGTAAGGTTAGGTCCCGTGACAGCAGGCGGCGTGCCGGGCGGGGGGGCCGGAGGGGCAGACCCGGGCCGGCTGGAGGATCTGCTGGGGTCGATACGCGCGTTCGCTATCCCCATGACCACCAGGTTCCGCGGCATCACGGTCCGCGAAGGCGCGCTCATCCGGGGACCGGCCGGATGGGGCGAGTTCTCCCCGTTCGCCGAGTACGGCCCGCGGGAGGCGGCCCGCTGGCTGAGCAGTGCCCTGGAGGCCGCCACCACCGGCTGGCCCGCGCCGGTGCGCGACCGGGTGCCGGTGAACGTGACCGTCCCGGCGGTGGGCCCCGAGCGCGCCCACCAGATCACGGCTTCGTCCGGCTGCCGGACCGCCAAGGTCAAGGTGGCCGAGCCGGGCCAGCCCGAGGCGGACGACATCGCCCGGGTGGAAGCGGTCCGCGACGCCCTCGGCCCGGACGGCCGGGTCCGCGTGGACGCAAACGGTCACTGGGACGTCCCGACCGCCGTCCGCATGCTCGGCGAGCTCGGCCGGTTCAGCCTGGAGTACGCCGAGCAGCCCTGCGCCACCCTGGATGAGCTGGCCGAGCTTCGCCGCCGGGTCTCGGTGCCGCTGGCCGCCGACGAGTCGATCCGCCGGGCCGAGGACCCCTTGCGGGTGCGTGCGGCGGGCGCCGCCGACATCGTGGTGCTGAAGGTCCAGCCGCTGGGCGGGGTCCGCCCGGCGCTGCGCATCGCCGAGCAGTGCGGCTTGCCGGTGGTGGTGTCCAGCGCGGTGGACAGCTCGGTCGGCCTGGCCGCCGGGGTGGCGCTGGCCGCCGCCCTGCCTGAACTGCCGTACGCCTGCGGCCTGGGCACGATGAGCCTGCTGACCGGGGACGTCACCGCCGCTCCGCTGGCCGCGGTGGGCGGGGCGCTGCCGGTGCGCCGCCCGGCCGTGGACCTGGTCCAGCTGGCCCGCTGGGAGGCGGACCCGGAGCCGTGGCGGCACCGGGCCGCGGCGGCCACCCGGTACCTGGGCGAGGTCAGCGCCGCATGAGGGTCGCCGGATGAACCCCTCGACGGCCCTGGCCGTCACCCTGGTGGACGAGCTGATCCGCTGCGGGCTGACCGACGCGGTGCTGGCACCGGGGTCGCGGAGCGCGCCGCTGGCCATGGAGCTGCATCGCCGGGCGGCCCGGGGCGAGCTGCGGCTGCACGTCCGCATCGACGAGCGCTCGGCCGCTTACCTGGCCCTGGGGCTGGGCAAGGCCAGCGGCCGGCCCGCCGCGGTGCTGTGCACCTCGGGGACGGCCGCGGCCAGCTTCCACCCGGCGGTGATCGAGGCCAGCGAGTCCTGCCTGCCGATGCTGGTGCTGACCGCGGACCGGCCGCCGGAACTGCGCGGCACCGGCGCCAACCAGGCCATCGACCAGATCAAGCTGTACGGCGACAGTGTCCGCTGGTTCTGCGAGGTGGGCGTGCCCGAGGACCGGGTCCGCGGGCCGGGCCAGGTGGGCTACTGGCGGTCGCTGGCCTGCCGGGCCTGGGGGCAGGCGTCCGGGGCGCTGGTGGCCGGGGCCGCCGGCGCCACGGCTGGGCCGGTGCACCTGAACCTGGCCTTCCGCGACCCGCTCGTCCCCGACCGGCCGGTGGCCGGGGAGAACGGCCCGGGAAGGAACGGCGCCGGCCCGGACTGGCCTGAGCCGCTGGACGGCCGGCCCGGCGGGGAACCGTGGGTGCGCTTCGCCGCGGCGGCCCGGCCGGCCAACGTGGCCGCGGGTGTGCTGGAGGTGCCCTGGACCGAACGCGGCCTGATCGTCTGCGGGGACGGGCACGGCGATGCGGGCCCGCTGCTGGCGCTGGCGGCCGAGGCGGGCTGGCCGGTACTGGCCGAGCCGTCCTCCGGCGCCCGCCGCGGCCCGGACGCGCTGTCCGGCTATGAGTACCTGATCGGGTCGCCGGCGTTCCTGGCCGCGCACCGCCCGGATGTCATCGTCTCGGCCGGGCGCCCCGGCCTGTCCCGGCCCCAGAGCGCCCTGCTGCGCGGGGTGGCCGGGTCCGGGCGGCACGTGGTGATCGCGGCCCAGCCCGGGCACTGGGACGACCCGGCCCGCACCGCCACCGACGTGGCCGCGGCGGTCCGGCTGACCGGCCCTGGCCGCCCGGCCACCTCCGGAGAGGCCGACACGGCCTGGCGGCGGGCCTGGCGCGGCGCGGACGCCGCCGCCCGCGCCGCCGTCGACTCGATCCTGATGGCCGGCCCGGCCCTGAGTGAGCCCCGGCTGGCCCGGGACCTGGCCGCGGCCCTGCCCGACGGAGCGCTGCTGTGGGCGGCGTCCAGCATGCCCATCCGGGACCTTGACCAGTACATGGCTCCCCGGGCCGGGATCCGGGTCCTGGCCAGCCGGGGGGCCAGCGGCATCGACGGCACCACGTCGGCCGCGATCGGCGCCGCCCTGGCCCACCAGGCGGCCGGCGGTGGCCCCGCTTACGCCCTGATCGGTGACCTGGCCCTGCTGCACGACGCGCCCGGGCTGTTCATCGGGCCCGGCGAGCCCCGGCCCGATCTGTGCCTGGTCGTGGTCAACAACGACGGCGGCGGCATCTTCTCCACCCTGGAGCCGGCGTCGCACCCGGCGTCGTTCGAACGGGTTTTCGGCACGCCGCACGGGGCCGGCCTGGCCCCGCTGGCCGCGGCGGCCGGGTGGCCGTATCTGCGCCTGGAGCGCCCCGGTGACCTGGCCGCGGCACTGACCGGATCCGGCCTGCGGATGGCCGAACTGCGGACCAGCCGCGCCGCCGCCGCCGCTCTGCGCAGCCAGCTGCACGAGGCGGCCACGGCCGCGGTCGCCACCGTCTCGCGCGGCAGCGGCGCCCAGGCCGGCCCCTAGCGAGCTCTCAGCCTTCCAGGGACTGGCGCATGGGCAGGAACTTGACCTCGGTCTCGGCCACCTCGGCCACCGGGTCGGAGCCGGCCACGATGCCGCAGCCCGCGAACAGCCGGGCCCGCGGCCCGGACAGCTCCGCACACCGCAGCGCGATGCCGAACTCCCCGTTGCCCCGGCCGTCCACCCAGCCGACCGGGCCCGCGTACCGGCCCCGCTCCAGGTGCTCCAGCTCCCGGATCAGCTCCAGCGCGGTCTCGGCCGGCGTCCCGCACACCGCCGCGGGCGGGTGCAGCGCGTCGGCCAGCGAGAGTACGGACCGTTCCACGGCCAGGGTGCCGCGCACGGGGGTGCCCAGGTGATGCAGGTTGGCCAGCTGCACCAGCGCGGGCCGCTCCGGGATGTCCAGGTCTGCGCACAACGGCGCGAGCACGTCGCGGATCGAGTCCACCGCGTACGCATGCTCCTCGGTGTTCTTGGCCGAGGCGAGCAGGGCTTCGCCCAGGGCGCGGTCCTCACTGGGCCGGGCGCCGCGGGGCAGCGTGCCCCCCAGGATCAGCGCGGTGACCTCACGGTCCTGCTTGCGGATCAGCAGCTCCGGGGTGGCCCCGACCAGGTCGGCCACGGCGAACGTGTAGCAGTCCGGGTACCGGGCGGCCAGCCGCCGCAGCAGCACACGGGCGTCGATGGGCACAGCGGAGGTGGCGAACACGTCCCGGGCCAGCACCACCTTGCGCACCGCACCGGAGTTGATCCGGGCGACGGCCAGCTCGACGGCGTGCGCCCATTCGGGTGCGGTCAGGCTGCCGTCGTGCCAGCGCAGCGTGCCTGAGGCCGCGGCCGCCGCATCGCCGGCCGCTGCACGCTGGTCCAGGCGGTCCGCAGGCTCGCCGCCGTCGCTGATCGTGGTCAGCCAGGCCGTGCCGGTGCCGTCCCGGCCGATGACCGTGCGCGGCACGATCAGCACCGAGCCGTCCGAGGCCGGGTCGAACGTGAAGCTGCCGAACGCCACCGGCCCCGTGCCGGGCACCTGAACCTGGTCCTCGCACGTCACACCCTCAAACAAGGTGCGCAGCCGCTTCTCGCCCGCGGTGAACCGGTCCTCGCCCGCGGACAGCGTGATCCGGGCCACCTCGCCCCAGCCGACCAGGCCGCGGCCCTGCCGTACCCAGGACAGCACCGGGGTGTCCGGCAGGCCGGCCAGCAGGTCACCGGGGTCGGCGATGGCCACGGTGCGGACCGTGAGACCACCGGGCTCCGCGCCTGCCCGCCGCGTTTCCGGGAGCGGTCCACCGGGCATCATTTCATCCTTCGCGGCCAGTACCCGGTTGCTCCCCACGCCATCTGAGTTTACGGCAGCCCCAGGAGCGGGCCGGCTGCGCGCCTGGCGGGGGGCGGCGGCGGCCGGAGCCCCGGCGCTCACGGCGGGAAACGGCGGGAAGGAGCGAGCACCGCGATGGCGCCTGAGGTGAGTCCGGTACGTCAGGGGTTGACTCGTGGTCTGATGGGAGTTGAGTCAAAGATGACGCAAACTACGCTGAACGTCCGATCTCTAGTAAGACGGCTAAGTTAGTAGACTTTCACGGACACCGCACCCACAGACTGGATCCCGATGCGCCCTGGACCTGGCCCGGCCGCCGCTGACCCAGCGGCCGGGGTCGCCGTCCCGCTCAGCGGGTCGCGGATGAAGCTGATCGCCCGCTCGGTGGCCGGGCGCCCCGGCGCCTGGCAGCACCTGGTGCGCATGAATCCGGACAGCCGCTGGCACCAGCGGCTGCACACCGCCGATGACCACGACGTGTGGCTGGAGTCGTGGCTGCCCGGGCAGGACACCGGCTGGCACGACCACGCTGGCGCCTCGGGCGTGCTGGTGGTGGCCCGGGGCGAGCTGGAGGAACGGGTCTCGGTCCTGAACGGGGTGCTCACTCAGGTCCGGCACATCCCGGAGGGCGCGGCCCGGCGCATGCGCCGCCGCCAGGTGCACAACCTGACCAACGTGTCGCGGGCCCCGGCGGTCAGCATTCACGTGTACTCACCGCCGCTGGGCGCCACCCGCGGCTACGAGATTGGCGCCATGGGCCTGATGCGCTCGCCGTGGACGGCGGCCAGCCGCAGCTTAGCGGCCCGGCCCAGATGGATCAAGCCAACCGATTTACAGCAGGCTGAGCTGGAGCTGTTCCGGCTCAGTGCGCCGCGCCGGCCCGGTCTGCCCCGCGGGCGGCCCGACGCGGCGGCTGGCGGCGGGGCTGGCCGAGCCGACCCCGAAGCGCGCGGCCAGCTCACGGACCTGGCCGGAGATCTGCGCCTGATAGGCCCTGGGCGCGTAGGCGCCGCGGCCGTAGAAGCTCTGGTAGCGGCGGACCAGCTCCGGATGGCGGTCGCTCAGCCACTGCAGGTACCACTCGCGGGTACCGGGCCGCAGGTGCAGCACGATCGGGGTGACGTGGGCCGCGCCGCTGTCGGCGGCGCGCCGGACCGCCGCCTCCAGCTGGGCGGGGGAGTCGGACAGGAACGGCACGATCGGGCCCATCAGCACCCCGCAGCGCAGCCCGGCCGCGGTCAGGGCCGCGCAGGTGTCCAGCCGCCGCTCCGGGCTCGGTGTGCCCGGCTCCAGCGTCCGCCACAGCTCCTGGTCGACAAAGCCCGCCGACACGTTCAGGCCCACGTCGGTGACCTGCGCCGCCTCGGTGAGCAGGTCCAGGTCGCGCAGGATCAGCGTGCCCTTGGTCAGGATCGAGAACGGGTTGGCCGCGTCCCGCAGCGCGGTGATGATGCCGCGCATCAGCTGGTACCTGCCCTCGGCCCGCTGGTAGCAGTCCACGTTGGTGCCCATGGCGATGTGCTCGCCGTTCCAGCGGGCCGACGCCAGCGTTTTGCGCAGCAGGTCCGGCGCGTTGACCTTGACCACCACCTTGGAATCGAAGTCATGCCCGGCGTCCAGGTCGAGGTAGTTGTGGGTACTGCGGGCAAAGCAGTAGACGCAGGAATGCTGGCAGCCCCGGTACGGGTTGATGGTCCAGCTGAAGGCCATGCGGGAGGTGGCCGGAACCCGGTTGATGATGGACTTGGCGTGCACTTCGTAGAACGTCATGCCGCGGAACCCCGGGGTGCTGAACGTCCGGGGCACCGCCCCCCGGTCGAACAGCGCCTGCCCCGCCGTCCCGCACCCGGCTGCCGCGCCGTCAGTGCCTTCGGCGCCGGCCTCGTCCAGTCGCAGGTGGTCCCATCGCATACCACTCAGCATAGAATAAGTGTTCGATCAGATCAAAGGTATGTTCGAGCGAATTCAACGGGATAATCGTCATCATGCTGGAGCAGGTGACGGTGACGAGGTACGTCGCGCCGCTGCGCGAGGGGGGCTCGCTGCCGGCCATCGTGGAGGCCGACAACCTCGGCACCTACGTGATGAAGTTCCGCGGCGCGGGCCAGGGGCCGCTGGCGCTGGTGGCCGAGATCATCGCGGGCGAACTGGGCCGCCGGCTCGGGCTGCGCGTGCCGGAGCTGGTGCTGGCCGGGCTGGACCCGCGAATTCCCGGCAGCGAGCCGGACCCGGAGATCCAGGACCTGCTCAAGGCGAGCAACGGGCTGAACCTGGGGGTTGACTTCCTGCCCGGGTCGGCGGGGTTCGATCCGCTGGGCTGGACGGCGGGCCAGGAGTTCGCCAGCCAGCTGGTGTGGTTCGACGCGCTGGTGCAAAATCCCGACCGGACCTGGCGGAACCCCAACCTGCTGGTCTGGCACGGGGACATCTGGCTCATCGACCACGGGGCCGCGCTGTACTTCCACCACAACTGGCCCACCGCCCGCCCGGACCGGCCCTTCGACGCGCGCGAGCACGTGCTGACCGGCCGGGCGGCGGACCTGGCCGCGGCCCACGAGCAGCTGGCCCCGCTGATCACCGCGCCACGGCTGGCCGAGGTGTGCGCCCTGGTCCCGCCGGCCTGGTTCGGTGAGCGGGCCGGGCCCGCCTACGCCGAGCACCTGCTGGCCCGGGTGGAGCTGCTGCCGGAGCTGATCCAGCGATGACGTCACCGCGGGCCGCCCCGGCCGGCCGCCCCCGGGCCACCCCGGCCAGAACCGAGGTGTTCGAATACGCCCTGATCCGCGTGGTGCCGCGGGTGGAACGCGGGGAGGCGCTCAACACCGGGGTGATCGTGTACTCCCAGCAGTACCGCTACCTGTGCGCGCGGATCGGGCTGGAGGAGGACCGGCTGCTGGTACTGGACCCGGACGTGGACCTGGCCACGGTGCGGGCCGCGCTGAGCGCCTTCGCCCGGGCGTGCACCGAGGGCCCGCTGGCCGGGCGGCCGCTGGGGGAGCGGTTCCGCTGGCTGACCGCCCCGCGTAGCACGATCGTCCAGCCCGGGCCCGTGCACACTGGTCTCACCACAGATCCGGCGGCCGAACTCGACCACTTGTTCGCCCGGCTGGTCCGGCGGTAGCCTGAGGCCGGGAAACGGGGGCACGGCAAACCCGGAACAATTGGATAAAGATCTTGTGGCGGGGGACAATCAAGGGTAACTCACCGGCGTGCAAGGCGGAGGTGGCGCTATGGCGCTGTCTATGGACGAGCAGCGCATGCTCGCCGAGATCGAGCGGCGGCTGGCTGCTGACAACCCGGGTCTGGCCTCCGACCTGACCTCGTTCCGCAGGCCGGGCCGCCTGAGCGTTCTCCGGTCCCCCCGCGCCCGGGTGATCGGATCGCTGTTCACGGTGGCCGTCGTGGCCATGGTGTCCCTGATGGTGTACGCGATGCTGCCTTTCCGGTCCGGCGGGCGGGCCGCTGGCCACCACCCGGTGACCACCACGTCCACCAGTTCCGGTCCCGGCCAGGTCAAGATCGGCCCCGCTCCCGGCGGCAGCGGCGTCGCCAGTGGCAGCGCGGCCAGGACCGGCCCGGGGTCAGCGGCCTCGGCGCAGCCGTCGGCCGGCTCCGGCCGTGCCGCCAGCTCGCCGGCCCGCGGCTCGGCCGGGGCGCCGGCCGCGTCCACCGCCTCCGCTCATCAGCCCGGGTCCGGAGCGGGCTGACCCCCGGCCGGTCACGGAACCTGGTCACTGCGGGCGGCGTGGCGCAGGGATCCCCGCCGCCTGATCGCGCCGGGTCCCGCCTGGCTTGGCCGCAGACCGGCCCGGCCCATGCTGGAGCCTGCCCGGCCGGCGCGGATGTAAGTACTCGCGCCAGAGCTGGATGAGATACCGCTCCAGGCCTTCCAGCTGCTTCTTGGCCTGCTGGAACTCATCGGCCAGCGGGTTGCGGTAGGCGTCGTACAGCTCGGCGTAGCGACGGGCCGATTCCTCGCGGTTGCTGGCGTAGACGCGGACCGCGTAGTCGCCGACCCCGCTGGCCAGCCGCAGGCCGTGGATGGCCTTGCCCACCGCGCCCTCGTCGATGCTGAGGTAACCGCGCAGGTAGAGTCGGCACTTGGCCTCTTCCTGCCAGGTGTCGCCGAACGGGGGTGGTGCGCCGTCCCATTCTTCGATGACGACCCGGACGTCGAGCTGTTCCTGCAGGCTGCCGATCCAGAGCTGCTCGCGGTTCACGCTGATCAGGGAGCCGACCGGGGGCAGCGGGGCACCGGGCGCGTTGGGGTCCACGGCCGAGTCGTGGAGGCGGAACATCCGCCGGTCCGGGAAGACAGGCATGACCAGTTGCAGGAGTCTCCGGCTCATCGTCCCCCCACGGCACCTAGAGCCTGCGGCCCCGCGTGCTCCGTGGCCGAGGAGGCAGGGGCCCTGACAGGTGGGACAAATCTAGACCTGGAAGGCCTCTCATCGCAGCCGAACGGCACTTAGTGTCCCGTTGTGTCCGGTCATGCGCTGCGGCGCGGCCGGATCCGGTCACCGGGCCTGATTGACGCGGGGGAGGCGGAACCGCAGGGCCCTGGAGCGGCGTCCAACTCTCCGGACGGCCATCCGCGGGGACTGGGCACCGTGCCCACGGCCGGGAACGGAGACGACTGATGCTCGTGCCGCGCCAAGGCACGACCCCTTGCACCCGGACCGCCCTGATGGGGCTGGCCACCCTGGCCGCGGCGGCCGCCGCGGTCACCGCGTGCGGGAGCACCCGGGCCCCGGGGACGGCCGGCCCGCCCCCGAGCCGCCCGGCCAGCTCGCCCTCCGCCGGCGCCACCTTGCGGGCCAGCGGTTCCGCGGTGTGCGGGGCGGTCCCGGAGCTGACCGTGCTCACGATCCGCCGGGTCAGCCAGCTTCCGCAGAACCACCTGAAGTTCGTGTTCCCCGCGACCAGCGTGGTCAGCACCCCGGCTCAGGTCCGGGCGGTGGCGGCCAGCCTGTGCGCGCTGCCGCACACCTCCGGATCGGTCGCCTGCCCGATGAACAACGGGGTGAACTACCAGCTCACCTTCGCCGATGGTCACCAGCGGTTCGCGCCGGTGACCGCCGCGGCCTCCGGCTGCGGCGTCGTCCGGGGCCTGGGCCAGCCGCGCCGCGCGGTCCCGGCCACGTCGCTGTGGCAGCACCTGGGGCTGGCCATCGGCATCCCCCACCCGGGGCAGGACTCGTTCAGCGGGAAATAGGGCCGGCCCTCAGGCGAGGCGGGTGACCTCGACTGTCACCTCCATGGCCACGCTGGGCGCGCCGCTGTAGATGCCCCGCAGCGGGGACACGTCCGCGTAGTCCCGGCCCCGGCCGAGTACCACGTGCCGCTCGCCGACCGGGGCCAGGTTGGTCGGGTCGCAGGCCACCCAGTGGCCGGTCCAGTACTCGGCCCAGGCGTGGCTCTGGCCGGCCACGGCCCGGCCCGGCTCGGCCCTGGGGTCGGGGTGCAGGTAGCCCGAGACGTACCGGGCGGGCAGGCCCGCGGCGCGGAGCAGGGCCACGCTGATGTGCGCCATGTCCTGGCAGACACCCTGGCCCGCCTCCCAGGCCTCCTGGGCGGTGGTCTGCACCCCGGTCGAGGCGGGCACGTAGGCGACCCGCTCCCGCACCCAGGTGATGATCTCGCTGGCCGCTTCGGCCGGGTCAGCGCCCGCCACCCGGCTGCCCACCGCGGCCACCACGTCAGCGCTCATGGTGGTCCGGGGTGTCCCGCCCAGGTACTCGAGCACGTAGCTGGCCGCGGCCCGGTCGCGCAGCCCGGGCCAGGGCAGCGGCCGCGGCGCGGGCGGCGCCGCGCTCGTCTGCACGGTCGCGCTCGCCTTGACCAGCAGCTCCTCGTGCGGCTCCTGGATGTCGAACGAGCTCACCAAGGTGCCCCAGTAGTCGCGATAAGACCAGATCGGCACGTTCGAACCCGTCCGCACCGAGGTGGCCAGCGCGGTCTGCCGGGTCAAGGTGGGCGGGGTCATCCGGCACTCGTTGTAGGAGGCCCGGGCCGCCCCGCGGTAGGCGACCCTGGTGGTGTGCACCACACCCACTCGCCAGCCCATGGTCAGCCCTCCTGGGCCCAGGCGACCGGGGCCGAGTAAGCGAAGTAGCGTTTGGTGATCGCCTCGTTAGCCTGTTTGCAGGCGACCTGCAGCGACGCCACCAGGTCGGGCAGCTCGGCCTCCAGCTGGGCTGGATCGGCGTACTCCAGCCGGGTGCGCAGCTGCCCGATCGGCCGCCGGGCCGGGTCCCCGGTGCCGGACCGGTCCGCGTCACCGGGGTCCAGGGCCAGCAGAGCTTCCTCGGCGTCGGTCAGCGCGTGCAGCACCGACCGCGGGAACAGCCGGTCGAGCATGAGGAACTCGGCCACGCAGGACGGCTCGCTGGCCCAGCCGTGGGTCCGGATGAACGACTCGTGCGCCCCGCACGCGTGCAGCACGGTGACCCAGCCCAGCTGGTGCCGGGTCCCGCTCATCCGGGCCAGCAGCAACCGGGCGGTCATGTCCACCCGCTCCAGGCTCCGGCCCAAGGCCAGGAACCGCCAGGCGTCGTCATGGCTCATGGTCGATTCGGACAGGCCGAAGAACAGGGCCGCGCGCTCACGGACGAACCGGAAGTACACGTGCGGCCCGAGCCGCTCCGCCGACCGGCGCTGCGCGGGCAGGCCCAGCCCGGTCACGTTCAGGCACTCCCACATCTCGCTGGAGACCACGTCCCGGACGCTGCGCGCCCCGGCCCGGGCTAGCAGGATCGAACCCGCGATCGCGCTCGCGTTCTTCGGGTCATAGGCCAGCCGGGACAGCGCCATCCCGATGTCCATCGGCCCGTCCTCCGGGGCCGGGACGCCGAGGATGGCCAGCATGGCCCGGCAGTCGGTGTCCTCGTCGGCGTCCGGGTCCTCCAGCATGTAGTGCACGTACACGTCGAGCATGCGGGCGGTGTCGTCGGCCCGCTCGACGTACCGCCCGGTCCAGTAGAGCGTCTCCGCGATCCGGCTCAGCAGCGACTCGCTCATGGCTGTATCTCCCGCTCGCTCACTGCTGCTCCTGGTCGCGCATGGAGAGGGGATGCCGGTCGGCCAGCAGGCCCAGCGGCGCGGACGCGGCGGGGGCCAGCGGCGGGGGAACGGGATGCTCGGCGGGCTGACCGTCGCCGGACATGACCCAGGTGTCCTTGGAACCGCCACCCTGGCTGGAGTTCACCACCAGCGCCCCTTCGGGCAGCGCGACCCGGGTCAGGCCGCCGGGCAGGAGCCACACGTCGTCCCCGTCGTTGACCGCGAACGGGCGCAGGTCGATGTGCCGCGGCTCCAGCCGCTCGCCGATCAGCACCGGCGAGGTGGACAGGCTCACCGGCCGCTGGGCGATCCAGCCGCGGGGGCTGGCGGCCACCTTGGTGTGCAGCTCGGCCAGGGTCCGCTCGTCGGCGTGCGGGCCGATCACGATGCCGGCGCCGCCGGCCCCGTCAACCGGCTTGAGCACCAGGTTGCCCAGCTCACCGAGCACCCAGGTCCGCACGTCGGGGTCGTCCAGCCGGTAGGACTCCACGTTGGGCAGGATCGGGTCCTGAGCCAGGTAGTAGCGGATCAGTTCGGGCATGTAGGTGTAGATCAGCTTGTCGTCGGCGACGCCGTTGCCGACCCCGTTGGCGATGGTGACGTTCCCCGATCGCGCCGCGTTGATGAGCCCGGCACAGCCGATCACCGAGTCGGGCCGGAACAGCACCGGGTCCAGGAAGTCGTCATCGACCCGCCGGTAGATCACGTCGACCCGCCGCTGGCCGTGCGTGGTGCGGACATAGACCCGGTTGGCGGTGCAGAACAGGTCCCGTCCCTCGACCAGCTCGGCCCCCATCAGCCGGGCCAGCAGCGCGTGCTCGAAGTAGGCGGCGTTGTTGACCCCCGGGGTGAGCACGGCCACCATCGGGTCCGGCACGCCCACGGGCGCGGCCGCCCGCAGCGCAGCCAGCAGCCGCGCCGGGTACTCATCCACCGACTGCACCCGCTGCTCGGTGAACAGCCCGGGGAACGTCCGGGTCATGGCCAGCCGGTTCTCGATCACGTAACTGACCCCGGACGGGACCCGGACGTTGTCCTCCAGCACGTGCAGCTTGCCGTCCTCGTCACGGATCAGGTCGATGCCGGCCACCTGGACGCGCACGCCGTTCGGCGGCACCAGCCCGGCCACCTCGCGGTGAAACCCGGAGGAGGTCAGCAGCACCCGCCACGGCACCACGCCGTCCTTGAACACCTGCCGGGCGCCGTACACGTCGGCCAGGAACGCCTCCAGCACCCGCACCCGCTGCCGGACACCCCGGACGATCAGGTCCCACTCGACCGCTTCGATGACCCGCGGTACCAGGTCCAGCGGGAACGGCCGTTCCTCACCACCGAGGTCGAAGGTCACGCCGCGGTCGGTGAACACCCGCGCCAGCTGGTCGGCGCGGAACCGCAGCTCGGCCGGGTCCATCGGCTGCAGGGCGCTGATCAGCCCGGCGTAGGACGCGCGTGGCTCCCCGGGCCCGGAAAACATCTCATCCCAGGCCTCCGCGGGCCGGTACCCGTCGAAGATGTCCGCCACGCCAGCAGCCTAGCCTGCGGGTATTCCGGGCTCATTACACGCAATGACCAGGATGTTTCGCGTGTGTTTCGGCGGTCACGGCCGGGAAGCTACCGGTCATGCCAAAGATGACTCGCGGCGGTGAGCCTGACCCGGAAGAACTCCCGGGCACGCTGCTCCGCTCACCCAAGAAGGCTCAGGACACGTTCGCTCAGGCTCACGACAGCGCGCTGCAGACCTACGGGGATGAGCAGCGGGCCAGCCGGGTCGCCTGGGGGGCGGTCAAGCACATGTTCGAGAAGGTGGGCGACCGCTGGGAATACAAGGACCACAAGGGCCCGTCCGACCCGCGGCCGGCGGACCCTCAGGCCAGCCGGGGCCGGGGCGCTACGTTCGGCGGCGTCGACTACCTGGGCCACACCAAGGCCGAACTCTACGAGCGCGCGGCCAAGCTGGGCGTCCGGGGCCGGTCGAAGATGTCCAAGGCCGACCTGGCGCACGCCATCGCCCGCCAGCAGGACTGAGGCCCGGACGGACGCTGGCGGGGTCAGCCGCAGCCGCAGGCACCGCCGCAGCAGCCGCCGCCCGCCGCGGGGGCGGGGCCGGGGCCGGCGCTGGCGCCACGGCCGCCGACGGCGACCGCGGACAGCAGCTTGACCGTGTCGTCGTGCCCGGCCGGGCAGGTGGACGGCTTCGAGGACTCGCTCATCGGGCGGGTCACCTCGAACGTGTCGCCGCAGGCGCGGCACCGGTACTCATAGCAGGGCATGAGGCCACCCTAAGCTATCCGCGGCCGCCGCGTCCGGGCCGCGCCGCCGCATCCCGGCTTAGGTCGGCGCCGCCGGAGCCGCTGGCTTCCTCCGGAGCCTGGGCGGCGGCGGGGCCGGGCTCCTGGTAGTAGTACTGCCGGCCGCGCATCAGCGAGACCAGCGCGCCGGTGAACGACATGATCGCCGCCGCGGTGAACACGATGACCAGGCCGTGGTGGAACGGCGCGGAGATGACGTCCGGGAAGAAGTGCCTGCCGGTCAGCACGCTGACCTGGTGCGCGTTCAGCTTGCTGAGCACGCCGGTGGGGGCGAGCAGGTT
>DASWVA010000128.1:0-5454 GCA_036401415.1 Streptosporangiaceae bacterium | reverse complement strand
GAGATGCTGACCGGTGTCGTCACCGGGCCGGGCCTCGGCCCGACCCCGGGAGAGCACCTCACCGACACTTCCGGGCGCTGGGTCGGTCACGACGTTCTCCCGGTCGAGGTGGACCGGGCCGAGCCGAGCCGGTTCGTCGTGCTGTGGGACGAGGTGGCCAAGCCCGACTTCCGCGCCCAGGCCCGCGAGCAGGCGCAGCAGGCCGCGGCGCGCATGCAGGACGGCGGCCCCGCAACCGCGCCCAGGCCCGCTCCGCAGGTGTACGTGTACGACGACAGCAGCGGCTCGGCGGCGCCGGACTGGGCCCGGGAAATGATCGACGAGCTGCGCGGTAGCGGCGTCGCGGGAGTCGGCGAGGCGCTGTCCGGCCAGCCGGGGACGGCCGGTGGCCCGCCTCTGGTCATCGATCTGACGGCCGGGCACCTCTCGGCCGCCGACGCGGCCAGCCTGGCCAGTTCCGGCGAGCAGGCGACCGCCGTCCTCACCGGTATCTCGGACGTGGCGGTCCCCCAGGCCGCCCTGCCCGGCCCGACCGCCTCGCTCTGTGACCTCACCCTGCAGGTCCGGCGGGCCGACGGGCGTTCCTACACCACCAGCACGAGGCTGGGGTTCCGCAATGCCCAGCGCCGGGCGGCGGTCGCGGTCATCGGGGCCGTGCTCCCGGTCCGCGTGGACCCCCGCGACGAGACCCGGGTGGCGGTGGACGTCGCGGCCTTCGACGCCGAGCCGCCGGCCTGACGGTTCCGCTCCCGGGCGCGGCCTGGCCCGGGAGCTGGGCCGCCCGGCCCTCCTCGACGCCGCGGCGGGTCGTCCAGTAGGTCTCGAAGGCGCGGTCGCCGTCCCCGCAGGTAGCACACCAGGTGGAACAGGCCGATTTCACGTCCGGCCCCACCGACGCCGGAGTGAGCCGGGGAAGTGGATCTCGTCCACGACGCCCCGGTCATCTGGGCCAGAGCCTGGTGATCGCCGTACAGTAGTCGCGCGATGGCACCCGGAGGACGTTGGGCGTGAGCCGGGCTGCAGTGTCGGCGTACCTGAAGCAGCTTGGAGCCGGGGAGGAACATGGATGCAGAGATGAGCGTGGCCGTGTCCGGCCCGCCCGTCCCAGGGGCGCCGGTGACCTCGGTGGCCGGGGCGATCGCGCGCATGGAGGCGATCGGGGCCGGGCTGCCCGAATCCGACGGCCTGGCGTGTTTCAACCGGATGTACCTGGACGTGACCCGGAAGGTGAACGCCCAGCTGGAGCAGAACTTCTATACCGACCCGGCGTTCATGACCGAGCTGGACGTGACGTTCGCGAATCTGTACTTCGAGGCGGCCGAGCTGGCAGGCGATCCGGCGGCGGTGCCGAGGGCCTGGCGGCCGCTGGTGGAGCGGCGGGCCGAGCCGGGGATCGAGGAGATCCAGTTCGCGCTGGCGGGGATGAACGCCCACATCAACCACGACCTGCCCGAGGCGGTGGTCCAGACCTGCCTGGCCCTGGGCACTTCACCGGAAGCCGACCCGCACTATGCGGACTACACGAAGGTGGACCAGCTGCTGGACGCGGCTGAGCAGGCCATCCGCCAGGCGTTCGAAGACCCTGCCGAGCGGTCCATCGACCGCCATATGGCCGCGGTGGCCACGCTGACCTGCAACTGGACCATGAACTGTGCACGCGACCTGGCCTGGAACAACTCGCTGCTGCTGTGGACGCTGCGCAATCAGGACCGCGCGAAAAGGCTTTTCCTGGGCGGCCTGGCCACCGGGACCGAAGTCGCCAGCCGGATGCTGCTGATCGCAGTCTGAGAACGGCTCGGCCGAGCCCCCCGCCGGCCGCGGGAATTACTGTCAGAATGGGCCGATGGCGCAGGTTTTGTGCCCCGTCGTCATCGGCAGGGACGCCGAGCTGGCGGCGTTCGACGCGTCGCTGACCGCCGCGATGGCCGGGCACGGCGGGTGCGTGGTGATCACCGGGGAGCCTGGGATCGGGAAGTCGCGCCTGGTCCGGGAGGCCACCGGCCGGGCGGCCAGCCGCGGCGCCCGGGTCATCTCCGGGCGGGCGGTGCCGTACTCGGCGACCGCGGCCTACCGGCCGCTGACCGAAGCGCTCGTGCAACTGCTCCGGGACCGGGCCATTCCCGGGGACGCGACCATGGAACCCTGGCGGCCCGCGCTGGGCGCGCTGCTGCCGGGAATGGCCGGCCTGGCGCCGCCCAGCGGATCAGCCGGCGGCTCGGCCAGCGGGGAGGTGCCGCCCGGGGTCCGTGGCGAGGCGCTGATCCAGCTGCTCCGGCGGCTCGCGCCGCAGGGCCTGGTCCTGGTGCTGGAGGACCTGCACTGGGCCGACCCGGACACCGTGTCCCTGATGGAGTACCTGGTCGAGCACCTGGAAGGTGAGTCGCTGCTGTGCGTCCTCACCCTGCGCGCCGGCCAGCCGTCGGCCGCGCTGGACGCCGCCCGCCGGCTGCGGGGACGGCCCGGCGTCGTGCACCTCGGGCTGGACCGGCTCAGCGACGCGGACATGGCGGCCATGGTCCAGGCCTGCGTCCCCGGAGCCGGCCCCGCCCTGCTGCGCCGGGTGCAGGCCTCCGCCGAAGGCGTGCCGCTGCTGGTGGAAGACCTGCTGGCGTCGCCCGGGCTGCCGGAATCGTTCGCCGGGACGGTCCGCGAGCGGCTGGCCGGATTCAGCGGGCCGCAGCGATCGGTGATCCAGGCCGCGGCCATCCTCGGCCGCCACTTCGACTGGGAACTGCTGCCCGGCGTCAGCGGCCAGAGCGCGGCGCTGGTGGCGGAGACGCTGGAACTAGCGGTCGAGCAGCTGCTGGTGAGCTTCGAGGGGCCGGCGTTCCGCTTCCGGCACGCGCTGACCCGCGACGCGGTGCTCGACACCATGCTGCCGCCCCGCCAGCGGGCCGTGGCCGCGGTGGCGCTCCAGGCTCTGGACGCCGCGCACCCGCGCCTGGAAGGCGACCGGCGCGAGCTGGCCGCCGACCTGGCCGACCGGGCCGGGGACCGCCGCCGGGCCGGCCTGCTGCTGAGCGACTCCGGCGCCCAGGCGCTGGCCTGGGGGGCGCTGGCGACCGCCACCGAGACCCTGCGGCGTGCCGCTGACCTGCTCGAAGGCACCGCCGAGCGCGACCGGGCCGAGCTGGCGCTGGTGGAGTCCCTGGCCCTGGCCGGACGGGTCGAGGAAGCCGCGGCGGCCGGCGGCCAGCTCATCACCCGGCTCGGGACCGACGCGGCCGGACTCCGGACCGAGGTCCACCTCCGCCTCAACCAGGCCGCGGCGGCCGCCTCGCGGTGGCAGATGGCCCGGCACCATCTCGGCGCCGCCCGGCAGCTGGCCGGAGCCAGCCCGCCGCCGGGAGTCAGCGCCCGGCTGGGCGTCCTCGACGCCGAGGTGGCCTTCGCCGCCGATGACCTCGACGAGGCCCGGTCCCTGGCCGAGAAGGTCCTCGCCGCCGGGGACAGCTCCCCCGATGTCCGCTGTCATGCGCTGGAACTCATCGGCCGGAGCCACCGGCTGCGGGACCTGACCGCCGCACGCGCCGCGTTCGAGCGCGCGCTGGTCACCGCGCAAAGCGCGGACCTGCCGTTGTGGCGGCTGCGCGCCCTGCACGAGCTGGGCACCATCGACATGTTCGACCACGCCGGGACCGAGCGGCTGACCGAGGCGCGGGACGCCGCCGGGCAGATGGGCGCGCTGAGCACCGCGGCGATCCTGGAACTTCAGCTGGCGGCCGCGTTCACCTGCCGCTGGGAGCTGGCCACCTGCGACACCCACGCGCGGGCCGCCGTGGCCGCGGCCGGGCGGCTCAGCCTGAACCAGGTCCGGGCCAAGGCGCTGGCGGTGCTGGCCGGCAGCGCCAGCATGCGCGCCGACGCCGAGCAGGCCGAGCGGTACGCCGCCCAGGCCATCGCGGCCGACCCGGACGACCGGATGCTGGACGGCTTCCGCTGGGCCAGCCGGGGAGCGGTGCTACTGCTCAGCGGCGACGCCGCGGCGGCCGCTGAGCCCTACGGCCGGGGGATGGCGATCCTGGCCCAGCTGCCCAACGCCGAGCCGGCCGGGCTGCGGGCGCTGTGGCCGCTGGTCCTGGCCACGCTGGGTGACCGCCGGGCGGGTCCGGCGATCGAGGAGGCGCGACGGCTGGGCGTCGGCGCCTTCCGGATGAACCGGAGCCTGATCGGCTACGCCGAGGCGGTGCTGGCCGGACGAGCCGGCGAGCGGCAGCGGGCCAACGAACTGGCGGTGGCCTCCGACGCTGGTTTCACGAACTGCGCGGGCTGGGGCGAGCTGGCCAGGTTCTGCGCCGTTCCCGCCGCGCGGGCGGGCGGCTGGGGCGACCCGCTCCGCTGGCTGGCCGAGGCCGAGGCCGGCTTTGATCACCGGGGCCTGTCCCGGCTGGCCGAGCGCTGCCGCGAGCTGCTCAAGGAGGCCCAGCCCAATCCCTGGGCGGAAGCGGGCATCACGGCCCGGGAGGCGGACGTGCTGCGCCTGGTCGCCGATGGGCTGTCGAACAAGCAGATCGCCACCCAGCTGGATCTGTCGCCGCGCACGGTGGAAAAACACGTCGAGAGCCTGCTGCGCAAGACCGGCACCCGCTCCCGGACCGGCCTGGTCGTGGCCGCCTCCCTCGCCGCCGCCAGCGGCTCCGGCCGGCCTGCCCCGCCCGTCCCGCAGTGATCACTGCCGTCCCGGCCGGCGGCCCGGAACCGGCCATGATGTCCTGCAGTCCTCCGTCGGGTTGTGCCACGGTCACTACGTAGCCCCGGCCGGGATCTACGTAGAGTTCCCGATGTGAGCGGGGGCAGGCGGCTGGGACGCTGGGCTGGCCAGCAGGCCCAGGGAAGGCACCGCCCATGCTCCAAGCCGCGAAAGTGACCGTGGCGGTCAAGAACATCGAGACGCCCGACGAGCGTCACGCATCCGAGCGCGCCTGCTTCAACGTGGTCAACCTGCCCGGCGTCACCATCGCCCGCATCGTGTACCAGCCCGGCTGGAGGTGGTCGACCGAGGTCAAGCCCATCGTGGGCACGGAGGCCTGCCAGGCGGCCCACAACGGCTACATCATCTCCGGGCGGCTGCACGCCCGCATGGATGACGGCCGGGAGTACGACCTCGGCCCGGGTGACGTGCACGTGATGTCGCCCGGTCACGACGCCTGGGTGGAAGGCGACGAGCCGTGCGTCGCGCTGGACATCGCGTTTACCGGCCGCACCCTGGCCGGGCACGTCGGGCGCTGCCCCTGCGGGGTGGAGTTCCGGGTCGCCAGCGACGACCAGTTCGGCCTCCTGGTCGGCGCCATCCGTGAGCACGCCCACAGCTCGCACGGGCACGAACTCACCAGCCAGCAGGTGCTGGCCGAGGTGACGGCGTGACGGGCGCCCCCCTGATCCGCCAGATGCCGGAGCAGTCTGGAGGGGGCTGCTCCGGCGTCTAGCCGGTCATGGTGGTCCACCTGCGCGTGC
>DASWVA010000127.1:0-4966 GCA_036401415.1 Streptosporangiaceae bacterium | reverse complement strand
CGAGCTGCTGGCGGAGCTTCGCCGCCGCCAGAAGGCCTGGGAGAAAGGTGGCCAGGGCGAACAGGCGGTCATCCGGGTTCTGGTCGGGATGGATGCGGCCTGGCATGTGCTGGCCGACCGGCGGTGGCCGGGCACGCGGCGGGCCAACATCGATGTGATCCTGGCTGGGCCGGGCGGGGTGTTCGTGATCGACGTCAAGACGTGGCGGGCCACGCCCCGGGTGGAACACGGGCGCCTGTGGCGTGGCGAGGCCGACGCCCAGGAGGACGTGACCAAGTTGCTGGATCAGACCACCGCGGTGGAAGAGGTCCTGGCGGGGGTGGGTTTAGCTCCAACCGAGGTCGTGCCGCTGCTGGTGCTGGCCGGCCGCCGGAACGTCACGGCGCACCTGGGCCGGGTCCTCCTGCTGGGCGAGAAGGACCTGATTCGGGAGCTGGTCCGGTGGGGCGTGCGACTGCCGCCGGAGCGGGTTGAGCAGCTCATCGACACTCTGGACCGGGAATGCCCGCCCATGACGGGCGAGGTCCGGCCTGATCAGCCTCGGCCCGCAGACCGTCCCCTGCGGCGTTCCCCGAGCGGGCCCCGCGAGTCAGGCTCCCTGGACGAAGACGCGCTGGTCAGCCTGGAAGAACTGCGGCAGGCGTTGCAGGAAGCGGCCGGGCGGGAGCCGATCGAGTCCTGGATGACCTGGCTGCATCCGCTGCAGGCCCGGCAGGTGAACCGGGAGTTCTCCGGGCCGTCCCGGATCCGCGGCGGCGCTGGCACCGGGAAAACCGTCCTGGCGCTGCACCGGGCCAAGTACCTGGCCAGCCGCGACCAGCGGGTGCGGGTGCTGTTCACGTCGTACGTCAAGACGCTGCCGACCGTGTACGCAGCCCTGTTCGCCCGGCTCGCGCCGGCCCGGCAGGACCAGGTGACGTTCAGGACGGTGAACGCGCTCGCGCTGCACTGGCTCCGCGAGCACCGGGCCCAGGGGCGGCTGGATGAGCACGCGGCCCGGGCCTGCTTCGAGGAGGCCTGGCAGTCGTCCGGCGAGGGGTCGTCGCTGTCTGGGCTGGGCCAGGACAAGAACTACTGGCACGACGAGATCAGCTTGGTCATCAAGGGCCGCGGTCCGGTGGATTTCAGCGAGTACGCGCGGCTGGCCCGGGTCGGCCGGCGAGCCCCGCTGAGCCCGGCCGTTCGCGCCGAAGTGTGGCGACTGTACGAGGACTACCAGGACCGGCTGGCCGGGCAGGGCATTCTGGACTGGGCCGACACGCTGCGGATCGCGCGGGACCTGGCCCGGGCGCGGGTGGCCGACGGTGGGGACAGCGGGTTCGACGCGGTGATCGTCGATGAGGTGCAGGACCTGACCTGCGTCGGGCTGCAGTTCCTGCACGCCCTGGTCGGGGACCGGCCGGACGGCCTGCTGATGGTCGGCGACGGCCAGCAGTCGATCTACCCCGGCGGCTTCACCCTGTCCGAGGCGGGCATCTCCGTGGTCGGCCGGTCCACCGTGCTGACCCGCAACTACCGCAACGGTGAGCGGATCCTGCGCTACGCCCTCACGGTCGTGGCCGGTGACGAGTTCGACGACCTGGACACCGGTCCGGTCGGCGGGCAGCGCGACCTGGAGGCCGCGCGCCCGGGCGGCACGGTCGTAGAGGACACGAGCAACCAGGCCACGCGGGGCGCGGCGATGCGGGAGCACATCCGCAAACTCCACGACCAGGACGGCGTTCGCTACGGCGACATGGCCGTGCTGGCCCCCACCAACGTCATGGCGGCCAGTTGGCTGACGGTCCTGGCCGACGGGGAGATCCCGGTCATCCCGCTGGACGCCTACACCGGGACCCCGCGCGACCAGGTCAAGGTCGGGACGTTCCACCGGGCCAAGGGCCTGGAGTTCGCCCACGTGCTCATCCCGGACCGGGACCGGTATCCCCGGTCCCGGTCCTGGTCCGGGCGCGAGTCCGACGACGCTTACCGGGAGCGCACCGAACTGGAGCGCCGGATCCTGTTCGTGGCCATGACCCGGGCCCGGGACGGCCTGTGGCTCGGCACCGGCCCGGGGTCTCGCTGACGGCCCGAGCCCCGAGCCCCTAGCCGTGGGCGTGGGCCCGGCGCGGACTTCACGACGCGGTTAGATCTGCCCGATGGGCTGGCGCTTCTCGGACTGGAAGGTGTCCTCGGTCCGGCCGGAGGCCCAGTAGCCCGACAGGGAGAGCTGGTCAGCGTCGCCGAGCCGGGTTTTGAGCGCCGCGCGGACCGCCTTCATGGACTCCCGCTCTCCGTGGGCGAAGACGTCGGCCCGGCCGGGAAGCCAGGGGCCGGCCAGCAGCGCGTCGGCCAGCAGGTGGGGCTGGCTGCCGGGCTCGGGGCGGTGCAGCCAGGTGACCTCCATGCCGCTGGGCAGCGTGGCGTCGAGGTACTCGCCGGGGTCGGACGCCTCAAGATAGGCGTGGCCGCGCGCGTCGGCGGGCAGCGCATCCAGGGCGGAGCAGATCGCCGGCCGAGCCGACTCGTCCCCGACCAACAGGTGCCAGTCGCAGGCAGGATCTGGACGGTAGGCGCCGCCGGCACCGGACATGGTGAGGATGTCGCCCGGCTTGGCGTGCGCGGCCCACGGCGCGGCGATCCCCTGGTCTCCGTGGACCACGAAGTCGATCGTGAGTTGCTGGCGCTCCGCGTCGGCCCGCCGCAGCGTGTAGGTGCGGGTCACCGGCTGCTGGTCACGCGGCAGGGACTCCCGCAGGGCGGCCAGGTCGTACGGGGGCGTCAGTCCCAGGGATGGGTGAACGAAGAGGACCTTGGCGTACTTGTCGGTGAACTCGTTCATGCGCAACGCGCCGAACCCTGGTCCGCCCGCGGTGATCCGGACCGTGTGGGGGCTGAGCCACTCCTGGTGCTGCACGGTGAGAACGGCCTGCGGGCGTGCCGGCCGGGCACGGCCCGCCACGCTGGTGGTCGATTCGCTCATTAAGACCTCTCTGCTGATGTGCCAGGCGGCACTGGCAGGAAGTGTGACCAGCAGCGCCGACGCCCACAGTTTAGGGTAGCCTTACCTAACTGTCCAGGCGGCGGGCCTGGGCGATGGCCCGCTTGATCGCGGCGGTGATGTTGGGGCCTTTGCGGGTGAAGCCGAGGACCTGCATGGTCTCGGCCAGCAGCTCGTCCTCGGTGCGGAGCAGGGTGTCCGACTCGATCCAGCGGACAGCGGCCACCAGTTCGGTGATGCTGTAGTCGCCGATGGCGCCGCGGCGGGTGCGGATGGGGCACTCCCCCGCGCGCCCGGCTGCCGCCGGGGACGCGGGGGGCGCCGGCGCCACAGCATCGGGGCGGGAAGCGGGCTCGGCTTGCGGGGGCGGCAACGGAAGCCGGGGACGGGGCGCGCTAGTCGCGGCGACCGCGGCGTCGTAGGCGGCGCGGGCGCGGGCGATCTCTTTCTCCCGGTGGTAGAACCAGTCCTGGCTCCAGATCCGGTGGAAGGTCCAGCCGAGCTTCTCCAGATGTTCCTGGCGCAGCCGGTCACGGTCGCGGGCCGTGGCCGACGAATGGTAGGTGGCCCCGTCGCATTCGATGGCCAGCACCATCTGGCCGGGACGGGTGGGGTGCTGGGCGGCGAAGTCGATCCAGTAGCCGGACGCGCCGTACTGGGCGACCAGGGGGATCCCGGCCGAGAGCAGCTGGGTTTCGACGTCGCGCTCGAACGGGTTCATGACCGGTTTGGGCTTGGCCACGTGGCCGAGGTCAGCGCCGCCGGACTCGGCGTAGGTGAGGTACCGGCACAGCATCTGCGCGCCTTCGGAGCGCAGGTGCGCCGGGTCCATCTCCTGGGCGGAGAAGGACGACACCACGGTCATCGAGAGGCGGGCCCGGGTGATCGCGACGTTGAGCCGCCGCTCGCCGCCCTCGTTGTTGATCGGGCCGAAGCGGTACAGCATCCGCCCGTCCGCGTTCTTGCCGTAGCCGATGGTGAGAATGATGGCGTCGCGCTCGTCACCCTGGACGCGTTCCAGGTTCTTGACGAAGAACCGCTCCTTGCCCGCCCGCTCCGACGCGGCCCCGGACAAGAACGCGTCGAGGTTCCCGTCCGCCGCCCGCGCCTGCCGGAGGGCCTCCTGGATGCGGTTGGCGTGCTTGATGCCCATGGCGATCACGCCCAGGGACACGTCCGGGCGCCTCTGGGCATGCTCGGCGACCAGCTCGACGACCCGTCTCACCTCGTCGGCGACGGAATCCTCCTGGCCGACGCGGCCGGGCCGGAACGGGATGGCGACGTGGGCCAGGCAGTCGGGGCCGGTGACCCCGGGGAACGTGGTCAGTGCCCAGTTGTAGAGGTTCGGCTGGGCGTTGGAGAAGTTGATCAGCCGTTCGTCGCGGGACCGGTAGTGCCAGCCCAGGGTGCGGGTTCCCTTCGGGGGCGGCAGCTGGGCGCCCATGACGTCCAGGATCGATTCCATGTTGGCCGTCCCGGCGGGAAGCCCGGGCGTCTCCTGGTCTTCTTCTTCCTCGGTGTCGGCCGACGAGGCGAAGAAACTGGTCGGCGGCAGCTGCCGGGGGTCTCCGGCCACGATCGCCTGCGGGGCCCGCATGAGCGCCCCGATGGCGTCCCCCGGGGTGACCTGGGACGCCTCGTCGAAGATGACGACGTCGAAGACCGGCCCCAGCGGCAACAGCCGGGCCACGACCAGCGGGGACATGGCCCAGCAGGGCTTGAGCGCGCCCAGGACATGCGGGGCGGCCTGGAACAGCTGCCGGATCGGGAGGTGGCCGCGCTTCAAGCGGGACTGAAGCTCGATGACGTCGGACTCCCGGGGGTAGGTGTCCCGGGCCCGGGTGGCGTTCTCGGCTACGGCGCGCCGGACCCGCAGGGCCGTGCTGCCGATGTGGCCGCGGTCGGCGGTGCCGAACGAGGCCACGGTGCGGAGGTGAGCCGTCCCGTCGAACGCGCCCACCCGCGGGTCGGTGAACATGATCGTTT
>DASWVA010000126.1:0-9687 GCA_036401415.1 Streptosporangiaceae bacterium | reverse complement strand
CGTGCGCTTCCTGATCGAGGCCCGCAAGCCGGTGAGCCCGGCCTGGTGAGGACCCGGGTTCGCGACCTTCGATGAAATTTTGCTGGCCGATTCTCGTGTTATACCCGCGTGACCATAGACTCGCGCGGGTTGCCCGCAGTGGGTCAGATGATGTGGGCCAGATGATGAGGGAGAGCGGCCGCAAGTGACGGTGGTGGAGCAGGGAGCGCAGGCGCACCAGCGTCCGGCCGGGACCGAAATCGAGACCGAGGCGGGCCGGCGGCGGGCGTTCGCCGTGATCAGCCACCCGGACGCGGGCAAGTCGACCCTCACCGAGGCGCTGGCGCTGCACGCGTCGGCGATCACCCAGGCCGGCGCGGTGCACGGCAAGGCGGGGCGGCGCGGCGTCACCTCGGACTGGATGGCGATGGAGCGCGACCGCGGCATCTCGATCACGTCCGCGGCGCTGCGCTTCGACTACGACGGCATGGTGCTGAACCTGCTGGACACGCCGGGTCACGCCGACTTCTCCGAGGACACCTACCGGGTCCTGGAGGCCGTCGACTGCGCGATCATGCTGCTGGACTCGGCCAAGGGCCTGGAGCCGCAGACGCTCAAGCTGTTCGACGTGTGCCGCAACCGGCACGTCCCGGTCATCACGTTCGTGAACAAGTGGGACCGGCCCGGCCGGGAGCCGCTGGAACTGCTGGACGAGATCGAGCAGCGGATCGGGCTGCGGCCGACCCCGCTGAACTGGCCGGTGGGTGTGGCCGGCGACTTCCACGGCCTGATCGAGCGGGACACCCGCGAGTTCACCGCGTTCACCCGGACCCCGGGCGGCGCCGGGCGGGCCATCGAGGAGCACCTGGACGCCGAGCAGGCCACGGCGCGTGAGGGTGAGACCTACACCACCGCGGTCGAGGAGCTTGACCTGCTGACCGAGATCGGCGCCGACGTCGACCTGGACTCGTTCCTGGCCGGGGAGTCCTCCCCGGTGCTGTTCGGCGCGGCGCTGCCCAACTTCGGTGTCCGGCGGCTGCTGGAGGCGCTGGTCGCGCTGGCCCCGCCGCCCGCCCCGCGAGCCGACATCAAGGACGAGCCGCGCCCGGTCGACGCGCCGTTCTCCGGCCTGGTGTTCAAGGTCCAGGCCAACATGGACCGCAACCACCGGGACCGGGTGGCGTTCGTGCGGGTGTGCTCGGGCCGGTTCGAGCGCGGCATGGTGCTCACGCACGCCGCCACCGGCCGCCCGTTCGCGACCAAGTACGCCCAGTCCATGTTCGGCGCCGACCGCGAGACTCTCGACGTGGCCTACCCGGGTGACGTAATCGGTCTGGTCAACGCGAACGCGCTGCGGCCCGGCGACACCCTGTACGACACCCTGGCGGTGGAGTTCCCCCCGATCCCGAGCTTCGCGCCCGAGCATTTCGCCGTGGTGCGCAGCAAGGACGCCAGCAAGCACAAGCAGTTCCGCAAGGGCATCGACCAGCTCGCCACCGAAGGGGTGGTGCAGGTGCTGGCGTCGAACGTGCGCGGTGACCAGGCCCCGGTGCTGGCCGCGGTCGGGCCGCTGCAGTTCGACGTGGTCCTGAACCGGCTGGAGCACGAGTTCGGGGCCCGGGCGGAGCTGGAGAACCTCGGCTACACGATCGCCCGCCGCACCGATGCCGAAGGCGCGGCCGGCCTGGCCGGGGTGCGCGGCTGCGAAGTGCTCACCCGCCGCCTGGACGGGGCCCTGCTGGCGCTGTTCACCGACAAGTGGCGGCTGGCCGCCATCGGGCGCGACCACCCGGACGTGCTGCTCGAGACCCTGGTCGCCGGCACCGACTGAGCGGCGGCACCGACTGAGCGGCGGCCTCAGGCCGAGGGGGCCGAGGACTCCGCGATCTGGTCCAGGGCCAGGCCGTAGGCCAGCGTGACCAGCTTGGCCACGCTGTCGTGGGCGCCCAGCGGAGCCGCCGAATCCGCCCCGATGGCCGCGCAGGCCGACTCGAGGTCACCGGGCCGGGCCTCCGGGCCGATGATGCACGGCGCGATCGCGATCCGGCCGACCCCCATGTGCCGGAGCTGAGCGGCGGCGTCGGCGATGCTCGGGCTGCCGTCCAGCGCGGCCGCGAACACCGGCAGCGCCAGCCGGGCGGCCAGCAGCACCGAGGTCGGGATGGCGGCCGCGACGGCCTGGTTGCCGCCCACGGTGGCCACGATGATGCCGTCGGCCGAGGTGGGAATGCTGAACATGCGCACCCGGTCGGCGCGGGCCAGCCGGGCGTCGGCCAGCCGGATGTGCAGCGCCTCGGCGAAGGTCAGGCTCACGTTGAACGAGTCGGCGACCAGCGCGTGGACCCCGCTCTGGGTGATGTCGTACCGGATCGCGTCGGTCACCGCCGGGAACGGCAGGGCGAGCAGCGGCACCACGATCGCGGCGGGCTGGTCCGGCGGACGGCCGCCGGCCGCCGTGGCCAGCACGGCCTGCAGGCTCGACGGGTCGTCGCGGCTGATCCCGACCCGGGCCAACCGCACGTCCACGCTGGGGTTGTCCACCCGCACGATCGACGTGACCTCCGCGGCCACGTCGGGCGGCCCGGGGTGGCCGGCCACGGCCAGCACGAGGGCGGGCGCCTCCGGGGGCAGCCCTTCCGGCACGGGCCGACGGTGACGGCCGGATGAGCCGCTGGGGCCGCTGGGCGCGGTCCGGGTCCGGGGCGGCGGGGGCTCACGGGACTCAAGCGGCTCGCGCGCTGGCTCCGGGGTATGGGAAGGGACCGGCTGCCGCTTGGGCAGCCCGGTAACTGGTTCCCGCAGATCGGCCACATGGTGAGCGTAGTCGCGCACGATCCGGCACGCCGTAAAAGCGGAGAAACACGACAGCGGGTGGTAGTAACGCCGGGACTAACCGCACGCATCACGTGCCGCGGTGTCACCAGCCGGCCCGCGGCTCGCGGCGGGCCCGCGGCCCGCGGCGGCCGGGGAGCTGACCGGGGAGCCGGCCGGGCGGGTCGCGGCGGGCGCCGGGGTGAGGTCCTGGTCGCTGCGGAGCTTGCCGAACAGGGCGGCCGCCGCCGGCCCGTCCCACTGCACGGCGGCCTCGCCGTCCGGCGCCCGGTAGTCGTAGTTGCCGAGCGGCACGGTCGTGAACCGCACGTCCTGGCGGCTGATCCCGCGTAGCTGGTCGGCCAGGGCCGACACGTTCAGCCCCTGGTCCACGGTGACCGCGGACAGCGCCGCGCGGATGAACCCGGACAGCCGGACCGGGTTGGCCAGCAGCCCGGAGTGGATGGCTTCGGTCAGCGCCGACGACAGCAGCTTCTGCTGGTCCTGGATGCGGGCCAGGTCGGAGGTGGCGAACGAGTGCCGGTCGCGGGCGTAGGCCAGCGCGGTGATGCCGTCCACGCGGTGCCGGCCGGCCGTCAGCCGCAGTCCGCTGTAGGGGTCGTCCACCGCCTGCGGCAGGCAGACGTCCACTCCGCCGAGCGCGCCGATCACCTTGACGAAGCCGAGGAAGTTCACTTCCACGTAGTCGTTGACGGTCAGCCCGGTGGCCTGCTCGACGGTCTGGACCATGAGCTTGGGGCCGCCGTCGCCGTAGGCGGCGTTGATCTTGCTCATCCCGTGCCCGGGGATGTTCACCCACGAGTCGCGGGGGATGCTGACCACCGTGACCCGGCCGCGGCCGGCCGACACGTGCATCAGCATCAGCGTGTCCGAGTTCGTGCTGACGTCGTTCCCGACGTGCAGGACGACCTCCTGGTGGTGGGTGAGGCCGGTCCGCTGGTCCACCCCGGCGACCAGGATGTTCAGCGGGCCGGTGGAGCTGGCCTCGGACGTGCCCGCGCTGACCCGCTTGATGGTGTCGTTGAGGTACCCGGTCAGCCCCCAGGCGCCCGCCGCCACCACCAGCACCACCGCGGACAGCGTGCCGCAGATGACCAGCGTGAGCCGGCGCCGCCGGGCCGGGCGGCTGCTGGCGACCCGGGCCGCCAGCCGGCCTTGCGCCGGTGAGTGCAGGTACTCCGGCGATGGCCGGCGGCGGAGCGTGCCGCCCCGCGCGAAGTCCGGCCGGTCGTTCATGTGGTGTTCCTCCCGCCCCGCTTGGCCCGGGCCAGGCTATCGCCGCTGCTCAGCGGGGCCGGGGAACTACGCCGGCGGCGTTTGGGGTGTCTGCTCGACTGGCCCGCCGGCGCGGCCCCGGGTATAGTTACCAGTCAGTAGCTTGTCGCTGGCCGCCGGGGCCGGGCAGGCCGGACCGGGCAGACGCCGCAGGACACACGGTTGAGGTTTTGAGATGAGCCACTACAAGAGCAACCTCCGCGACATCGAGTTCAACCTGTTCGAGGTGCTGCGCCGCCAGGACGTCATGGGCGCCGAGCCGTACGAGGAGTTCGACGAGGAGACGGCGCGCGGCATCCTGGACGAGGTGAACCGGCTGGCCGTCGGCCCGCTGGCCGAGTCGTTCACCGACGCCGACCGCAACCCGCCGGTGTTCAACCCGGCCGACGGCTCGGTGCAGTTCCCGGAGTCGTTCCGCCGCTCGTTCCGCGCCTTCATGGACGCGGAGTGGTACCGCCTCGACCTGCCCGCCGAGATCGGCGGCTCGGCCGCGCCGCGTTCCCTGTACTGGGCCGTGGCCGAGCTGATCCTCGGCTCGAACCCGGCCGTCTGGATGTACTCCAGCGGCCCCGCCTTCGCCCACTTGCTGTGGGACATCGGCACGCCCGCGCAGAAGAAGTTCGCGGTGCAGGCCATCGAGCGCAAGTGGGGCTCGACCATGGTGCTGACCGAGCCGGACGCCGGCTCGGACGTGGGCGCCAGCCGGACCCGGGCGATCGAGCAGCCCGACGGCACCTGGCACATCGAGGGCGTCAAGCGCTTCATCACCAGCGGTGAGCAGGACATGACCGAGAACATCTTCCACCTGGTGCTGGCCCGCCCGGAGGGCGCCGGCCCCGGCACCAAGGGCCTGTCGATGTTCCTGGTCCCCAAGTTCTTCCCCCGCCAGGACGGCTCGCCCGGGGAGCGCAACGGCGTCCGCGTCACCAACGTCGAGCACAAGATGGGCCTGAAGGCCTCCACCACCTGCGAGATGACGTTCGGCGGCGAGCGCCCGGCGGTCGGGACCCTGGTCGGCGGGGTGCACGACGGCATCCGGCAGATGTTCAGGATCATCGAGAACGCGCGCATGGTCATCGGCGTCAAGGCGATCGGCACGCTGTCCACCGGCTACCTGAACGCGCTGGAGTACGCCAAGAACCGGGTCCAGGGCGCCGACCTGACCCAGATGCTGGACAAGGCCGCGCCGCGGGTCACCATCACCCATCATCCCGACGTGCGCCGCATGCTGATGCTGCAGAAGGCCTACGCCGAGGGCATGCGGGCGCTGGTGCTCTACAACGCCACCGTCCAGGACACCCTGCAGCAGGCCGCGGCGCAGGGCCGGGACGACCGCGCGAATTCGGCCCTGAACGACCTGCTGCTCCCGGTGGTCAAGGGCCTGGGCTCCGAGCGGGCCTATGAGATGCTGGCGCTGTCCCTGCAGACCCTGGGCGGCTCGGGCTTCCTGCAGGACTACCCGATCGAGCAGTACATCCGCGACGCCAAGATCGACAGCCTGTACGAGGGCACCACCGGCATTCAGGGCCAGGACCTGTACTTCCGCAAGATCGTCCGCGACGGCGGGGCCGCGCTGGGTACGGTCCTGGCGCAGATCCGCGCCTTTGCGGCCAAGGACGGCGGTAACGGCCGGCTCAAGTCCGAGCGTGCCGCCCTGGCCCAGGGGGCCGACGACGTCGAGGCCATGGTCGCCGCGATGACGGGCTTCCTCGGCCAGCTGGGCGAGCAGCCGTCCGAAATCTACCGGGTCGGCCTGAATACGACCCGCCTGCTGCTGGCCCTGGGTGATCTGCTCGTGGGCTGGCTCCTGGGCCGTCAGGCCGAAGTGGCGCTGGAGCGGCTGGACGAGCTGGGCCTGTCCGCGGCCGCCAGGGACCGTGACTTCTACACCGGCAAGGTGGCCGCGGCCCGCTTCTTCGCCGCGACGGTGCTGCCGCGGCTCAGCGCCGACCGCCGCATCACCGAAGACACCACCCTGGACCTCATGGACCTCCCCGAAGCGGCGTTCTGACCGGCTCCGGCTCCGGGTAAGCGGGTTCGGAAGACTTGGGGGCAGATACTGCACCAAGGTCTTCCGTAATGCGCTAGGGCCGGAGGTTGAACTGGACGGCGGCGCGGGTGGCGATGATGGGTTTGATGTGCTCGGAGATGATGGCCTGGTGGGTCGGGTCGTCGCGGTAGGCGAGGTAGCCGTCCAGGTCATCGAAGTCGGCGGTCACCGCGAACTGGAAGTTGCCGTCGTTGATGCCGAGGTCGGCGCCCATGGCGTAGGACCGGATCGACGGGATGAGGCCGGGCAGCCGCGACAGCTCGGCCGGGACCCGCTTGAGCTGTGCCTCGGTGGCGTCGGGCTTCCAGGTGAACATGACTGCGTGCCGGATCAACGGAACATCCTCCTCATAGGCCCAGGTCGCCCAGTTCTTTGTGCAGGCCGGCCCGGGGATGGTCGCTGGGTAGCGCCGGGGCCGCCGCCCGGCCGGACCGGGGCAGCGCCGGGCGCCGCGACCGCAGAATCCAGCCGGCCAGCACGCCGCCGGCCAGCCCGCCGGCGTGGCCGATCCAGCTGACCCCGGGCGTGCCGGGGATGGCTACGGCCAGGATGCCGAAGTACGCCACCCCGGCCAGCACGCCGACCACGACGTCGGCCAGGTTGCGGTCGAAGAGCCCGCGGACGAGCACGTAGCCGAAGTAGCCGAAGATGAGCCCGCTGGCCCCGACCGTGAGCACGGTGCTGGACTGGAAAACCCACACGGCCAGGCCGCTGGTGATGGCCACGATCAGGGTCACGGCGGCGAACCGCATGATGCCGCGGTAGGCGGCCAGGAACCCGAGGACCAGGAACGGGATCGAGTTGCCTTCCAGGTGCTGCCAGCTGAAGTGCAGCAGCGGGGCGGTGAAGATGTCGCCCAGGTGGCTCTCGTGGTGCGGCAGGATGCCGAACCGGTCCAGGCGGTAGCTGTCGGCCCAGTTGAGCACCTGGATCAGCCACAGCAGGCCGAGGAAGCCGGTCACGAACACTAGCGCGCGCAGGGCCTTGCCGAGCGACGGGGCCTGCCGCCAGGCCGCGGAGCCGTGGTCCGTCAGGTGGTGACCGGTCAGCAGGCCGGCGGCTCGGCGGTCAGGCATCGGGCTCCCCACTCGTTCGGCCACTGGTTCGGGCGCTCAGGCCCAGGCCAGCATCCGGACCGGGTCCTCCAGCATCTGGCCTACGTCGCGGAGCACGGCCGAGCCGAGCTCCCCGTCCACCACGCGGTGGTCGAACGACAGGGACAGCGTGGTCACCTGGCGCACGGCCAGCTGGTCGTCGTGCACCCAGGCCGCCTTCCTGATCCGCCCGAAGGCGAGGATGGCCGCCTCGCCCGGCGTCAGGATCGGCGTGCCAGCATCCACTCCGAACACTCCTACGTTGGTGATGGTGATCGTACCTCCGGTCAGCTCGGCCAGAGAGCACCGGCCGTCCCGCGCGGTCGCGGTGAGATCGGCGAAGGCGCGGGCCAGGCCGGGCAGCGACAGGGCCTGCGCGTCCTTGATGTTCGGCACCAGCAGGCCGCGGTCGGTGGCGGCGGCGAAGCCCAGGTTGACGTAGTGCCGGACCACGATCTCCTGCGCGGCGGCGTCCCAGCTGGAGTTGATCATGGGATGCCGGGCCGTCGCGACCAGCAGCGCCCGGGCCACGAACAGCAGCGGGGAGATCCGCACACCGTCGAACTCCGGCAGCGGGCGCAGCCGGGCCAGCGCCTCCATCGTCCCGGTCACGTCGACCTCGAGGAACTCGGTCACGTGCGGCGCGGTGAACGCGCTGCCCGTCACGGCCTCGGCGGTGTGCTTGCGGACGCCGCGGACCGGCACCCGCTCCTCACGGGGGACGGCGCCCGCGGCCGGCGCCGGCCGGACCGCCGTCGGCTGCCCAGCCACAAGCTGCCCAGTCGCGAGCTGGCCTGCCGCCGGCTGGCTGGCCGTGACCCCGGTGACCGGCTGGGCCGCGGCCTGCTGGATGTCGTCCCGGGTGATGGACCCGGCCGGGCCGGTCCCGCTGAGCTGGCTCAGGTCGACGCCCAGGTCCCGGGCCAGCTTGCGGACGGGCGGTTTGGCCAGCGCCCGGCCGCCGCCATTTTCATCCCGCACGGCCGTGGCCGTCGGGCCCGAATTGACTGGCGTTGCGGTCGCGGGCGCTGGGGCTGTGGGGGTCCCTGTGACCGCGGCGGGCGCGCCGGGCGCGGCTACGGGGACCATCGGTGTGGTCTTGCGCGGGCGGCGGCTGGTCGTCGCGGTCTTGACGCCGTACCCGACCAGCACCGGCTGTCGCTCCGGTGCGGCCGGTACCGGGTCCGCTGAGACCATTTTATTATTTTTAATGAGGTTATTGGGACCTGGGGTGTCCACGGCGATGATCGGGGTGCCCACGTCGACGCTCTGCCCCTCGTCCACGAGCAGCTGCGCCACCACCCCCTCCCACGGGGACGGCAGCTCGACCACGGCCTTGGCCGTCTCGATCTCCACGATCACCTGGTTGACGGTGACCTGGTCGCCCGGCTTGACCCGCCAGGTCACGATGTCGGCCTCGGTCAGGCCCTCCCCGACGTCGGGGAGCCGGAACTGCTTGCGCTCGGTCATCAGGCTCCTCCTCAGTACGCGAAGGTTCGGTCGACGGCATCCAGTACCCGGTCCAGGTCCGGCAGGTAGTAATCCTCGTTCCGGGACGCCGGGTACGGGATCGAGAACCCGCCCACCCGCAGCACCGGGGATTCCAGCGAGTAGAAGCACTCCTCGGTGATCCGGGCCGCGATCTCGGCCCCGATGCCCGCGTACACCGGGGCCTCGTGCACGATCACGCAGCGGCCGGTGCGGCGGACCGAGGCGGCCACGGTGGCCACATCCAGCGGGGACAGCGACCGCAGGTCGATGACCTCGAGGCTGCGGCCGCCGTCCCGGGCCGCGGCGGCGGCGTCGGCCGCCACCTTGACCATGGGGCCGTAGGCCAGCACGGTGACGTCGGTGCCCTCGATCACGGTGCGGGCCAGGTCGAGCGGCAGCGCGTCGGCCAGGGTCAGCGAGGTGTCGACCTCGGCCTTGTCCCAGTACCGGCGCTTCGGCTCGAAGAAGATCACCGGGTCGTCACTGCGGACCGCCTGCTGGATCATGGTGAACGCGTCCGGCCCGCTGGAGCAGGCCACCACCCGGAGCCCGGCGGTGTGGGCGAACAGCACCTCGGGCGATTCGCTGTGGTGCTCGACCGCGCCGATGCCGCCGCCGAACGGGATGCGGATCACCACCGGCAGCGCCACCTGGCCCAGGGACCGGTACCGCATCTTGGCCAGCTGAGACACGATCTGGTTGAACGCCGGGTAGACGAAGCCGTCGAACTGGATCTCGCACACCGGCCGGTAGCCCCGCAGGGCCAGCCCGATCGCGGTGCCGACGATGGCCGATTCGGCCAGCGGGGTGTCCACCACCCGGCTCTCACCGAAGTCCTTCTGCAGGCCATCGGTGATCCGGAACACGCCGCCGAGCTTGCCGACGTCCTCGCCCATGATCAGGACCTTGGGGTCGTCCTCCAGCGCCTTGCGGAGCCCTTCGTTCAGGGACCGGGCCAGGGTGAGC
>DASWVA010000125.1:0-6438 GCA_036401415.1 Streptosporangiaceae bacterium | reverse complement strand
GCCTGGACGGCGGCGCTCACGGCTTCCTCGGCCGTGGGGGCGGCGAAGCCGAACACGCCGGCCAGCATGCGGACCACGTTCCCGCCGACCAGGGACTGCAGGCCGCCATTGGCCGGGTGCCGCACGTCTTCCGGCAGCGGGGCGCCGGGGACGGGCAGGTAGCCGATCTCACCGGCCGCGCCCACTGCGCCGCGGTGCACCTTGCCGCCGAGGAACGCGGCCATGCCCAGGCCGCCGCCGATCCAGACCAGCACGAAGTCGCCGAGGTCGCGGGCGGCGCCGACGGAGCGCTCGGCCAGCGCGGCCAGGTTGACGTCGTTCTCGATGATGACCGGGCGCTGCAGCGCGCCGCGCAGCGAGTCCAGCACGCCTTCGTGCCAGTCGGGCAGGTTGACGGCCAGCTGCGGGTCGCCGGTGCGCGGGTCGACCACGCCGGGGCTGCCGATGACGAACGCGCTCAGGCGGTTCATCTCGACGCCGGCCGTCCGGCAGGCCCGGTCGACGGCGTTGCGGACCAGCTCGACCGGGTTGGCCGCGTTGTTGGGGTTGACGCTGACCTCGGCCACCACGCGGCCGGTGACGTCGGCGACGCCCGCGCTGACCAGGTCCATCTCGACGTACAGGCCGGCCACGTAGGCACTGGAGGGGACGACAGAATAGAGCGCGGCGTTCGGCCCGCGTCCGCCCTCCTGCTGGCCGACCACGGTGACCAGGCCACGCTCCTCCAGCCGGGTCAGCATCTGGGCCACCGTCACCTTGGACACCCGGGTCTGCTCACTGATCTGCGTACGGGTCAGCGACGTCCCGGGCAGCAGCAGGTCGAGAGCGGCTCGGTCGTTCAGTTCCCGCAGCAGGCTCGGCGTACCCGGTCGGCGCTCCATCGCGGTCCCTCTCCCATCCCCCTGGCGATATTGCCGTCGGGTCTTGTATTTCAATCCGGCAACGGCACTATCTTATAGGAAAGTTTCCGATTAGTTTTTCCGTACGGCCGTGTCTCCCCTACTTCTACAGCGTCCCCTCCAGGGGGAAGGAGAGCCAGCAGTGAGACCCATAAAAATGATTACCCGGCCCGCCGGGCTCGGTGCGGTCGCGCTGGGCGCGGCGGTGGCCCTGGCGGCCGCAGGCTGCGGCTCCGGCTCCGGGTCGGCGTCCGGCTCGTCCGGATCATCGTCCGCCGCCCCGGCCAGCCTGACCGTCTGGCGCATGGGTGCTTCCGTCCCATCCCAGGTCACCTGGATGAACGGGGTGGTGTCACAGTTTCACAAGGCCTATCCCGCCGATGCCAAGACCAAGGTCAAGGTGGTCTGGGTCCCGTGGACCAACGCGACCACCGAATTCACCAACGCCCTCTCGAGCGGCAAGAACGCGCCCGACGTCACCGAGATCGGCAACACCGAGACGCCCACCAACGCATCCCTCGGCATGCTGGCCAACATCACCAGCAACGTCAACTCCTGGTCGAACCGCTCTGACGTGGTGACGGGCATGCTGGCCAACGACACGCAGAACGGCCAGGTCTACGGCGTGCCGTGGTTCGGCGGCGTCCGGGGCATCTGGTACCGCACCGACCAGTTCAAGGCGGCCGGGATCGCCTCCACCCCGACCAACTGGAACGACCTGATCAGCGACGCCAAGAAGCTGCAGCAGAAGTTCCCCGGCACGTACGGCCTGGGCGCGCCGAGCGACTTCACCAACGGCATCGTCAGCTTCGTCTGGGGTGCCGGTGGCCAGGTGGCCACCGAGAAGAACGGCAAGTGGACCGCCGAGCTGAACAGCCCCCAGTCCGAAGCCGGCCTCAGGTTCTACGCCGACCTGTACCTGACCAGCAAGGTCTCGCCGTCCAAGTACATCGGCCAGACCGAGCTGGGCAACCCGGGAGCCACGTCCGGCGGCACCGACGAAGACTTCGCCCTCGGCAAGCTGGACATGTACATCGACGGCCCGTGGGCGGCCTCCGCGCTTGAGGCGGTCAGCCCCAAGTACAAGTCGGACTGGGCTTCGTTCCCGATCCCCAGCCAGAATGGCCCCGACCCGGCGCCGGCCTTCGCGGGCGGTTCCGACCTGGCCGTCTGGGCGTCCAGCAAGTACAAGACGGCGGACTGGGACCTGATCAAGACGATGGACAGCACGCCCAACTCCACCTCCTTCGCCAACCTGCAGGGCTTCTTCCCGCCGTTCACCTCCCAGCTCAAGGGCGGCGCGTACGCGGGCAGCCAGGTCATGTCGGGCTTCGCCAAGGCGGCCGCGGTAACCCAGATCTCGCCGCTGAACGCGAAGAACTGGGCCACAGCGGACCAGACCGACCAGATCATCCCCACGATGATGAAGTCGCTCATGCAGGGGGCCAACTTCACCTCCACCGTCAGCAAGGCCAACACTGAGCTCCAGAACGTGCTCAACACGGGCAAGTCGAGCTGAGCAGGCCGACCTGTGGCTGACACCGTGGACAAGAGGCTGGCGGCACGGGAGACCGTGCCGCCGGCCCTCGGCCCGGATGACCCCGGGCGCCGGTGGCCATCCCCCCCGGCCGCCGGCGCCCGGTCAGCACCGCCGCCGCCGGGCCGCCCGCCGTGGCGGCTCCGGGCCGGCGTGTTCATCCGCCGCCATAAGCTCGCCCCCTACCTGCTGCTGCTGCCGGCCCTGGTCGGCATCGGGCTGGTCCTGGTCTGGCCGACCATCCAGCTCGGGCTGCTGTCGTTCCAGAACTTCGGCCTCGGGCAGCTGGCCGGCACGCTGCCCACCCAGTGGGTGGGGCTGGCCAACTTCAGCGCCACCTTGTCCGACCCGGAGTTCTGGCTCGCGCTGCGCATCACGGTGATCTCCGCGGCCGTCGTGGTGGCGCTGACCCTGCTGGTCGGCACGCTGGTCGGGGTCCTCATGCACCACCTGGGCCGGAAGATGGCCACGTTCGTGAGCTGCTGCACCCTGCTGGCCTGGGCCACCCCGGTGGTCAGCGCCTCAGTGGTGTTCTACTGGCTGTTCAGCCCCGACGGCGGGATCGTCGACTGGAGCCTGAGCAAGCTGCCCGGCTGGCTGGGCGGAGGCGCCCACTGGGCCGGTTTCAACTGGACCACCGGCGGCGCGCTGCCCGCGTACACCGTGCTCACGTTCGTGGTGGTGTGGATGGGCTTCCCGTTCATCGCCACCACCGTGCTGGCCGGGCTGAAAACGATCCCGGCCGAGCTGATCGAGGCGGCCCGGGTGGACGGGGCCAGCCCGTGGCGCACGTTCCGGCGGATCACCTACCCGCTGATGAAGCCGATCTTCCTGGTGCTGCTGCTGCTCTCGGTCATCTGGGACTTCGGCATCTTCACCCAGACCTACTTCATCACCGGGGAGCTCGGGAACCGGGACGAATACAACCTGTCCCTCTATCTCTACGACAAGGCGTTCACCATGCCGCCCGCCTACGGGCTGGGCGCCGCGTTCGCGCTGATCCTCACCGTCATCCTGCTCATCATCACGGTCGGCTACGTCCGTGCCTCCGTCCGCCAGGGAGCGATCTCTTGACCGCACTGCCGCAGGCGCTCGGGCGGTCCCGCTCACGTCCCCGTGGGCCTGCCTCCGGCCGGGCGTCCCGCCGGGCCTCCCGCCGGACCAGGAAGTTCGTGCTGAACACCCTGGGCGTGATCGTGGCCCTGGTCACGCTGTTCCCGATCGTCTGGATGGTCTCGACCGCGTTCAAGCCACCCGGGGAGCTGTTCTCGCTCACCCCGCACCCGGTTCCGCTGCACCCGACCCTGCGGAACTTCTCCGACGTGATGAACGGGCACGCGGCCGGGCTCGGCATCTCCTTCTGGACGTTCGCGCGGAACAGCCTGCTGGTGACGGTGGTGACCGTGATGGTGGCCTCGGTGGTGTCGCTGCTGGCCGCGGTCGCGGTGGCCCGCTTCCGGTTCCGGTTCCGGGCCTCCTTCCTGATCATGTTGCTGATCGTGCAGATGCTGCCGGCGCAGGCCATGGTCATCCCGCTGTTCATCGACTTCCGCGGCATCGGGCTGCTGGATAACCTGGGCGGCCTGATCCTCATCTACACGGCCCAGGCCCTGCCCCTGTGCATCTGGCTGCTGCGGAACTTCGTCGCCGCCGTGCCCCGGGATCTGGAGGAGGCGGCCGCCATCGACGGCGCCGGCCCGGTCCGGGTGTTCTGGCGCATCCTGTTCCCGCTGGTCGCGCCGGGCCTGGTGGCGACCAGCATCTTCTCCTTCATCACGGCCTGGAACGAGTTCATTTTCGCGCTCACGTTCCTCGGCACCGACCAGGGCAAGTACACGCTGCCCATCTACGTGCAGTATTTCTTCGGGCGGGGAACCGCGGACTGGGGGGGCATCATGGCCGCGTCAACGCTGTACACGATCCCGGTGGTGGTCTTCTTCCTGATCGTGCAGCGCCGCATGGTGGGCGGCCTGATCGCCGGGGCGGTGAAGGGATGATCCGCGACCCTGAACTGGCCCGCCTGGCCGACGCCGTGCTCATCCCGCCCTTTCCCGGGCACACCCCGCCGCGGTGGATTCTGGCCGCCCTCGAGTCCGGGCTGGCGGGCGTCACGCTGTTCGGCCCGAACGTCAGTGACCCCGAGCAGATCGCCCTGCTGACGGCGGCGCTGCGCGGGGCCACCGACGAGCCCGTCATCGCCATCGACGAGGAAGGCGGGGACGTCACCCGGGTCACGTACTGGAGCGGCAGCCTGTACCCGGGCAACGCCGCGCTGGGCGCGATCGACGAACCGGAGCTGACCGAGCGGGTGCACCGGGCCATCGGCACCGACCTGGCCGCCCTGGGCATCAACGTCGACCTGGCTCCGTGCGTGGACGTGCTGGACGAGGCGGAGAACCCGGCCATCGGCACCCGGTCGTTCGGAGCCGACCCGGCCCTGGTGGCCCGGCACGCGGCCGCGGCGGTCCGGGGCCTGCAGTCGGCCGGGGTGGCCGCCACGGCCAAGCACTTCCCCGGGCACGGCAGCACCCGGGCCGACACCCACGAGGTGATCGCCTCGATCAGCGGCGACCTGGCCGAGGTCTGGCGCCGTGACCTGCCGCCGTTCCAGGCCGCCATCGCGGCCGGGGCCGCGGCGATCATGCCCGGGCACCTGCGGCTGCCCGAGCTGACCGGTGAGCTCCCGGCCAGCCTGTCACCGGCGGCGATGAGCGGGCTGCTGCGCGGCGACCTCGGCTTCTCCGGGGTCATCATCTCCGACGCGCTGGAGATGCGGGCGGTCAGCGGGCGGTACGGGATCCCCGAGGCCGCGGTGATGGCGGTCACGGCCGGGGTCGACCTGCTCTGCCTGGGCCGGGACACCAGCGAGGACGTCTACCACGCCATCATCGCGGCGCTGTCGGAAGCGGCCCGGTCCGGGCGGCTGCCCGCCGGGCGGCTGGAAGACGCCGCGGACCGGGTGGCCCGGCTGCGGGCCTGGCTGGCCGCCCGGCCCGAGATCCGGCCGGCCAGCGGTACGGCCAGCGGGACCCAGATCGGCCTGCAGGCGGCCCGGCGCGCTCTGCAGCGGTTTGGCGAGCGCCCGTCGCTCACCAACCCCGTCATCGTGGAAGTTGAGCCGCGCGGCAATATCGCGGTCGGCCGGGCGGCCTGGGGCCTGGGGCCCTGGGCGCCGGCGGGCGCCGTGCGCCGGATCGCGGCCGCCCCGCTGGCCGCGGCCGTGGTGGGCCAGGCCGGCTTCGCTCCCGTGCCGATCCCGCTGGAGGAGGGCGAGAAGCCGGCCGAGGAAGCCACCGCGGCCGACCTCCTGGCCGCCGCCGCCGGCCGCTCGCTGGTGCTGGTGATCCGGGACGCGCACCGCAGCCCGGCCACCCAGAACCTGGTCACGTCGGTACTGGCGGACCGCCCGGACGCGGTGGTGGTCGAGATGGGGCTGCCGGAGTGGCAGCCCGCAGCCGGCTCGTACGGGGCCTACCTGGCCACCTGGGGCGCGGCCCGGGTCAACGCCCAGGCCGCGGCTGAGGTACTGGGCCTGATCCCGGGAGCACGCCGGCCGGGGTTAGGGCGGGGGCGTCTGCTGATCGCGGATGTCGGCCAGGGTGTTGCTGATGATGGTCAGACGGCGGGCGATGGTGACCAGGAGCGCGACCTGGGTTTCGCCTTCGGGGTTCTTGTTCCGGGCGGGCCGGTCGTGAATGTAGTCAGACCAGATGGCGACCAGTCGGTTGATGTCGTCGTCGTTCAGACGCCCGGACGTGTTGGCCATGGTAAGTGAGCGTAGCGGCGGCGGATCAGCGGCCGGCCGGCAGCTCACCCCGTTCGGCCTGCTTGGCCAGGCGGCGGCTCTCCTTGAGCGGAAGCCCGCGGGCCTCGGGGGGCAGCCGCCAGATCGTGTTGCCGCCCATCAGGCAGTAACTGTTGATCCGGACCAGCGGAGCGCCCGGGCGGGGCCGGGGGACCGAGCCGCGTTCTTCGTTCCCGCCCATGATCGAAAATCCGCTG
>DASWVA010000124.1:0-1988 GCA_036401415.1 Streptosporangiaceae bacterium | reverse complement strand
GGACGTGGTGTTCTTCACCGTGCCCTACGACCGGCCGCACGGCACCGAGCCACTGGGCCGGATGCCCAGCCTGCGAGTGCTCCAGGCTCTCACCGCCGGCTATGACCACCTGGTGGACCAGGTACCGCCCGGCACCACCTTGTGCAACGCGCGGGGCCTGCACGACTCGAGCACCGCGGAGCTGGCGCTGGGGCTGCTGCTGGCCGCTGAGCGGGAACTGCCGCGGTGGGTGCGGGCCCAGGACGCACACCGCTGGGAGCATGCGCACACCCGGTCGCTGGCGGGCAGCCGGGTCATCGTCGTCGGTTACGGCTCGATCGGCGCGGCCCTGGACCGCCGGCTGACGGCCTGCCAGGCCGAGGTGATCCGGGTGGCCCGGTCGGCGCGGCCCGCCGAGCACGTGCACGGCGTGGCTGAACTGGACGGGCTGCTCACCGCGGCGGACGCGGTGGTCCTGGTCACCCCGCTGACCGAGCAGACCCGGGGCCTGCTCGACGCCCGGCGGCTGGCCCTGCTGCCGGACGGCGCGCTGGTGGTGAACGTCGGACGCGGACCGGTGCTGGACACCGCCGCGCTGCTGGCCGAGTGCGGATCCGGCCGGCTGCGCGCCGCCCTGGACGTCACCGACCCCGAGCCGCTGCCCGCCGGTCATCCGCTGTGGGACAGCCCCGGGGTGCTCATCACCCCGCACGTGGCGGGCGGGGCGGCGGCGTTCTACCCGGCCGCGGCGCAGTTCGTGGCGGCCCAGATCCGGCGGTTCGCGGCCGGCGAGCCGCTGGAGAACGTGGTGGTACCCGGCGGCCGCTGACGCCGGGCTCACCCGCCGGGCTCAGCGAGCCGATCGGGGGACCGGCCAGTCCCGGGCCCGGCGCAGGTCTGAGCCGGTGTCGCAGTCCAGCCAGGGCGGCGGCTCCGCCGGGCCCGGCTCGATCAGCACCAGGGCCGGGTCCAGGGGCCTCATCAGCCCGCGCAGTGAGACCCCGGTGTACGCGGCGGCCGCCGCCCGCAGCGACCGCGTCTGCCAGCACCCGGTCAGCCACTGCGGGCAGCCGTCGGCGTCGACCAGGACGGCTCCGCTCCGGCTTCTGGCCGCCTCCAGCAGGGTGCGCACGTGACCGGCGCGCAGAAATGGCAGGTCTGCGGCCAGCACTGCCACCCGGCTCGCGCCGTCCGGGGGCAGCTCAGCCAGCCCGCGGCGGAGCGCGGCGAACGGCCCGGCCCCAGCCGGTTCCTCCCGGACGAAGCGCACCGGCATCCGGGGGCGTTCCGGGCCGACCACTACGGTCCGGCCCGCGCCCGCGTCCTGGACCGCGGCGACGACCGCGGCCAGCAGTGTGCGGCCGCCGACCTCCAGGCCCGGTTTGTCGACGCCGCCGAGCCGCGTGGCCCGGCCACCCGCGAGGATGACCGCACCGAAATCCGCCACGGCCGTCCCGGGGCCGGCGGGCCCGGGGCGCGCGGCCACGGCCTCAGCCGCCGATGGCCGACATCGGACGGTCGGGCTGCAGGAAGACTGGGTCGTTGATGCCGTGCCCGGGCAGCTTGGCCGCCACCGCCCGGCGCCACAGCCCGGCCAGTTCGTCGTCACTGGCCCCGTTACGCAGCGGCCCGCGCAGGTCGCTTTCTTCCCGGGCGAACAGGCAGTTACGGACCTGGCCATCGGCGGTCAGCCGGACCCGGTCGCATGATCCGCAGAATGGCCGGGTCACCGAGCCGATCACACCGACCCGGGCGGGACCGCCATTGACGGCGAACGTCTCAGCCGGAGCTGAGCCACGCCGGTCCTGCCCCTCCGGGGTGAGCGTGAACTCCGCCTCCAGGTCGGCGATGATCTCCTCGGCCGTGATCATGCTGGAGCGGCGCCAGCCGTGCTGGGCGTCCAGTGGCATCTGCTCGATGAAGCGCAGTTCGTACCCGTGGGCCAGGCAGAACCGCAGCAGGTCGCGGGCCTCGGTGTCGTTGATCCCGCGCATCAGCACGCTGTTGAC
>DASWVA010000123.1:0-3047 GCA_036401415.1 Streptosporangiaceae bacterium | reverse complement strand
ATCGCCGAGGCGGCCCGGGCCGCGGCCCGCGGTGAGATCGTCTTCCTCACCGAGGACGGTGAGCGGCTGGCCGCCATCGTCCCGTCCGGGTACGCCGTTGAACTGGAGGACCTGGCCCCGGATGAGGTGCTGGTCCTGCTGGATGAGATGGCCGCCGACCAGCCCGAGCTCTGACCGCCCGGCCCGCCCGGCCCGCCCGGCCGGGTCCGGGCATGGCCCGGGCCAGCTTGGCTTAGGCCATGATGCTCAGATGGAAACCGCCACCCAGAAGCTGCACCGGCTCACGTCGTACGAGCCCGGCCGGGACTGGGATGCACCGGTGGACGACCCCGCCGTGGTCCAGGATCTGCAGGCCAATGACTTCAGCCGGCTGCCGTGGTTCGTCAAGCGCTATCCGGGGGAGTTGGCCCGCCTCCCGTTGCCCCGGGAACTGCCGCCGACGCAGGCGCCGGCCATGGCCGTGCTGGCAGGGACGGCCGGGGTCCGCCCGGCGCCGCTGGACCTGGCCCAGCTGTCCCGGCTGCTGTACCTGTCGGCCGGGGTGGTGCGCACGATGGAACGGCCCTACGGCGCTCACCCGTTCCGCGCGGCCGGGTCGGCCGGGGGCCGGTTTCCATTGGAGCTGTACGTCGCGGCGCCACCCGGCGGCCCGCTGCCCGCCGGGGTGCACTGGTACGACCCCTGGGGCCACGCCCTGGTGCGGGTCGGGCCCCCGCCGCGTGCGGGCGGCCCGGTGGTGGTGGTCACGGGCGTGCCGTGGCGCACGGGCTGGCGGTACCGGGAGCGTGGCTACCGGCATGTGTACTGGGACGCCGGCACCATGCTCGCTCAGCTGCTGGCGCTGGCCGACTCGGCCGGCCTGACGGCCGCGCTGTACACCAGTTTCCCCGACCCGCAGGTCGCCGCCCTGGTCGGAGTGGACCGGGTGCACGAGTTCCCGGTGGCCCTGGTCGCCCTGGACGGGACCGCCCCCGCCGCCGAGCCGGCTGGCCCGGCCGTGGCCGGGGAGGTGGACGCCGCGCCGGTTGAGTTTCCGCTCGTGACCGCGGCCCAGCGGGCCGGGGAAGGTGACCGGTTCGGCCGGCCGTGGGGACGCGGCGGCCCGGTGACGGTGCCGCTCCGGGCGTCACTTCCGGTGGAAGACGTCATCACCGTCCGCGGGTCACAGCGGCGGATGGACGCCCGCCGCGGCCTGCCCGGGGAGGTGCTGCGGGCCAGCATGGCCGTGGCCGTGCGCGGCCTGGAGATGCCCCACTGGGTCGTGGTGCACGACGTGACGGGCCTTCCGTCCGGCGTGTACCGCTGGCCCGGCCTGGACCGTCCGCTGCGCACGGGCGCGCTGCGCGATGAGCTGCACCGGGTGTGCCTGAACCAGGCCCTGGCCCGCGACGCCGCCTTCTTGGCCGTCGCCGCGACCGACCTGACCAGCCTCGGCGAGCCCGGGTACCGTGCCGCCCACCTGGCCGCCGGGCTGGCCGAAGGCCGGCTGCACCTGGCCGCCTACGCGCTCGGCGCCAGCGCCAGCGGGATGACCTTTCTCGACAGCGAGGTGCCCGGCCTCCTGGGCCAGGCCTGCGATGGCCTGCTGTTCACCTGCGTTGGGGTGCCGCAGTACCGGTCGTCGCCGGGCGGCCCACCCGGTGCCCCGGCCACGGTACGCCGGGTGGCGCCGGCCAAGTGAGCCGGGCACGTAGTCCCTTCGCCAGCCTGATCGCCGTGCGCGGTCGCGGCCGGGGGGAGTAGCCAGCGGCCCACCGGGTAGCCAGATCCGGACATCGAGCGTTAGGTGGTGCGATCAGGATGGGATATCCGCCCGAACCCGGGTCCTACGGGTACCCGCCGTACGGCCCGCCGCCGCGGCGGCGGCGGGGCCGGCATGCCCTCTCCCATCTGACCGTGGCGATCCTGGCTGCCCTGGCCGCCGTGTTCATCACGCTGCAGGTGAGTCACTCGGGGACCGGTTTCGGCAACCTGCCGGGGGCCGGGGCCGTGCCCGGGCCGGCCCCCTCCGCGGCCGGGCCGGGCGCCAGCACCGGGACCGCCTCGGTACGGCAGGCGATGAGCAGGGTCGGGCCTGGCGTGGTGCTGATCAACAGCACGCTGCAGTACAGCTCCGAAGCGGCCGCCGGTACCGGGATGGTGATCAACCCGGACGGCCTGGTGCTCACCAACAACCACGTCATCGCGGGTGCCACCAAGATCACGGCGAAGGTGACGGCCACCGGCAGGACCTACCCGGCCACCGTGGTCGGCTACGACAGGACCGGGGACGTCGCTCTGCTCCGGCTCCAGGGTGCTTCAGGCCTGAGGACGGTCCCGCTGGGCAACTCCACGGCGGCCAGAACGGGCGATTCACTGGTGGCCCTGGGCAACGCCCAGGGCCAGGGCGCCGTGATCCCGGCGCCCGGGCAGATCACCGCCCTGAACCAGACCATCACCGCCGCTGACCAGGGTGGCACGGCCAACTCCGAGACGCTGCACGGCATGATCCAGACCAACGCGGACATCGTGCCCGGTGACTCCGGCGGCCCGCTGTCCAGCTCGGCCAGCCAGGTCATCGGCATGGACACCGCCGCCAGCAGCGTCAGTTCCGGGGAGCAGCAGCAGTCGGCCGCCGGGTACGCGATCCCGATCAACACGGCCCTGTCGGTCGCGCGGCAGATCGCCGCGGGGAAGGCCAGCCCGGCCATCATGATCGGCTACCCGCCGTTCGTCGGCATCCTCATCGGTTCCAGTACCAGCACCAGCCCGCAGGCTCAGGCCCAGCAGCAGGGACAGCAGAGCGGTTTCGGGGACGGGACCGGTGGTTTCGGCGGTTACAACGGTTTCGGCGGTTCGGGTGCCGCGCCCGGGTGCTACACCAGCAACACCGGCCTGGCCGTGCCCGCCGCCATCGCCCCGGCCAGCTCGGGCACCCTGATCGACGGTGTGATCTGCGGCAGCCCGGCCGCGACCGCGGGGATCACCGGCGGATCGGTGATCACCGCCGTCAACGGGCAGCAGGCCGGCTCGCCGTCCCATCTGACCAGCGTCCTGGCCCGCTTCCG
>DASWVA010000122.1:0-4156 GCA_036401415.1 Streptosporangiaceae bacterium | reverse complement strand
ACGCCCGTGATTGCCGTCCGTCCCCGTCACCAGCCGTGCCCCAGCCCGGCGTTCCAGCAACTGGTGGCAGGCCCATGAAGCGCCGAGGACCTTGAACGCCGGAAGGCCGAGCCGGGAGGACTCGTCCTTGACCAGCACCTGCCCCACGCGGAGCTCGGCGGCCAGGGAAGGCAGCGAGACCAGCGGCGTGGGCGCGTACCCGGGCAGCGACTCGTGGAACGCGAGAGCACGGCCGGCGGCCGCGGGCCCGGTGGCTGCGGGCGCCGTCCAGCCGCGGGCGGCCGGGGCGGCGTACCAGCCGGGATGGCCAGCGCGAGTATCTGATCGCTCCGGCAGCTTCATCTCCTTCCCGGACTTCACTGCGCGCGGGCCGCCCGAATGTGATTTTTGAGGTCCTGAACCAGCGCGGTGATCTGGGGCTCCAGGCCGCGCCGCGCCCCGGGCCACTCGTCCACCCGCTCCCACCAGTACTCCCGCGGCGTGCCGGGGTAGCGCGGCAGCAGGTGGACGTGCAGATGGTCCACGGCGTCGCCGATCACGGCCGCGTACACATGCTCGGCTCCGGCCGCGTCGCGCAGCGCCCGGCTGGCTGTGGTGCACCACCAGCCCACCCGCTCGGCCTCTGCGCCGGTGAGGTCGGGCAGACCCGGCGCGTGCCGTCGGGGTTCCACCAGCAGATGACCCAGGTAGGCGGGGCGTCCGGCCTGACCCGAGGCCGCTGGGGTGAGATGGGAGACCACCACCAGCTCGTCCTCACCGACTGGGCCGCCCGGCAGCAGAGGTCCCCGTTCCTGGTGCTTACGGCAGACGAAGCAGGATGCCGGATTCTCCTCTGGTGCCACGGCTGTCATCGTGCCACCGACGGGCCGCTCAGTGGGGAGAACACTTCCGGGAACCGGGCTCCGGGGCCGAGCCTCAGCGTTGCCGGGTCCGGGGTGCGGCCAGCAGGTCCTGGATCTGCCGCGGCATCCCTGCGGCCAGCGTATGATCCTCGGCAAGGCCGCCTTCATCTGGCGTGAAGGTGGCTATTTATCGCCGGCGTCTGCTCAGTTGCCGGGGGAGGTGAGCTTGATCCCGTGGATGAACGTGCGCCATTGGCTGGCTAAGAACAGTATGGCGGGGCCGCCGGGGTTCTTGGAGTCGCGCAGGGCGGGGCGGCCGTCGTGTGTGGTGGCGGCTTCGACGCAGTCGCCGCCACTGCTGTTGCTGTAGGTGGGTGCGCGCCGGCACTGCACGGGATGACTTGCAGGGTGATATTGGGGCGGCCGATGCTTCGCTCAGCTTCGCCAGTTGTTCGTGCATGGTGGCGCGGTCGCCGACCACGGGGCTGGGCGTTACTCCCCGGCGATGTCGGTCAGCGCGGCCTGCACCTGCTCGGTCAGCGGGTCCCCGGCGGGCAGGACCCGCTGGCCGCGGGCGGCCGTCTCCCGGAGCAGTACCCGGGCGTCGCCCATCCGGCCCACTTCGTTGTAGGCCAGGGCCAGCTGGAGCGAGGTGCTGAGCGTGTCCGGGTGGTCGGGTCCCAGCGCGCGCTGGTAGCCGGCCCGCGCTTGCTCGTAGGCGTTCACCGCGGTGGCCATCTTGCCCCGGGCGTGGTAGGCGGAGCCGAGCTTGCCTTGCACCTCGAGCGTCCTGAGGTCGTCCGGGCCCGCCTCCTTTTCCCAGCCGGACAGGGCCTTCTTGTAGGCCGAAATCGCGTCCTTCACCCGGCCGCCGGCCATGCTCGCATCGCCCAGGCCCTGCCAGGTGACCAGCGTCTGCGGGTGCCGCGTGCCCTGCGCCCGTTCCCGCCCGGCCAGCGTGCGCCGGTAGAGGTCAGCCGCTTCGGCGCTCTGGCCCACGGCCAGGTAGGCGGCGGCCAGCTCGTCCCAGGTGCCCAGCGTGGCCAGGTCCTCCCCGCCGTACACCCGCTCGGTGTCCGCCGCGAGCTGCTCCAGTACGTTCACCGCGTCCTGCAGCCTGCCCGCGGCCACCAGGGCGTGGCCCAGATCGCGCCGGGCGGACAGCACGTCGTGGTGATCGCGGCCGAGCGTCCGGGACCGCCGGTCGAGGACCCACTGCACCCAGCGGACCGCGTCCGTGGTGCGCCCGGCGGCCAGGTAGGCGGAGGTGAGCCGCTGGACGGCGGCCAGGGTGTCCGGGTGGTCGGCGCCGAGCAGCCGCTCGCTGGCCGACGCGAGGTCCCGCCAGTAGTCGGCGGCCGGCCCGGTCAGCTGGCAGTGGTCCAGGCTCTGGCCCGCCCGCATCAGCACCGGGTGACAGCCGCCCGCCCACAGCAGGTCGCCGGCCGCGTGCCACAGGCTGGCCGAGCAGGCCCGCAGGTTCTCGGCCAGCCAGGCGGGCGGTTCGGTTTCCGGCCAGGCTTCGAGCAGCGCGTCCGCCGCCGACCGGGCCGCCTGCTCCAGCATCCCTTCGGGCATGGTGGCGCGCAGCGCTCCCTGCAGCACCGTGCTCATCCGGATCATCGGCGGAGTCGTGGCCCGGTCAATGGCCAGCAGGCCGGATCGTTCCAGGACCAGCAGGGCGCGGCCGGCACTTTCCTGGTCGGGGCGGACGCCGCCACCGTATCCGGCCAGGTAGTCGCGGGCGGCCGCGGTGGACAGCACCCCGGCCGGGACAGCGTGCCCGTCCAGCAGCGCGACCAGGGCCAGCAGGGCCTGGGCCGGCACGTCCGGTGACAGCCAGTCCGCCTGCTCGAAACAGAACGTCCAGCTCACCGCGGCGGCTGGCAGCCGGGTACCGGGCGTCTCCGCCATCTGCTCCCGCCGCCGCACGAAGGCGTTTTGATAGTCACGGCAGGTCCACGCCGAGCTGGTGATCACCGAGCAGGCCTGGGCCAGCGCCAGCGGCTCGCAGTCGAGCTCCTTGACCAGGTCGATGGCGCCCAGCCGCCGGTCCGGGTCCGCGCTCAGCCGCCCCATCAGGTAGTTCAGCGCCTCGCGGTTGGTGTAAAGCCCGATCGGCACGGTCTGGGTACCGCGCGGCATCGCCGCCGAATCGGCCGTGGTGACGAGTACGCGGCCCAGCGGGCCGGCCGGCCACAGACCGCGCAGGTCAGCCGAGCTGGCCAGGTCGTCCAGCACCACCAGCCACGGGCGGCCGGTCTCGCCCAGCCAGCCGAGCAGCCGGGCTGCGACCGACTCGGCGTTGCCCACCGGGGCCATGCCGGTGACGGCGGCGGCCGCTTCCCCGTAGGCGGTCAGCACCGAAGCCCGGCTGGTGGCGGTGACCCACACCAGTAGCTCGATCTGGCGGCTCTGCCACAGCGTCTCACCGGCCGCCATCGCCAGCTGCGTCTTGCCCGACACCCGCATCCAGTCCGGCGTCGCCGAACCCTCCGCCCGGCCGGTCACCAGCGCGATCATGGCTCCGGGGGCCAGGGCCGCGGCCACGTTCGGCGCGGACTCGGGCCGGGCACTGAACTCACCCGCGCGGGACGGCCACGTACCCACCCGGATCGGCCAGCGAACTTCGGCGCGCCGCGAATCCGCCAGCTCGGCCGCTGGGGTGTCCGGGGCGGTCATGCGGTCGATCACCTTCCATGCCGTCGTCCGCGCAAGAAGCGCTCTTTTCACGCACCGTATCGTTCCCGACCGGGCGCACCAAGCCGCATTTTCCGGGCATACGGTCACCCGTCGTAGCCGTGCCGAACCGTGCTCGCCGGGGCAGGCCGAACCCGGGAGCGCCGTTCCCGCACACGCCGCGCGGATACGCCGAGGACGGGGCCGTATGGTCAGGTGGAAAGCCAGCCCACAGGTGGCCGGTGAAGCGCACTTCTGCCCTTTATTTGCGTCTTGTGACGACGGGGCACAAGCAGTCAGATCAACGGTACCGGCGGTCCGGCAAAGGGTGAACGTTACCAATCGGGCGGTGAAAAGTCACTCACTGGGGGCCCGGCCGCGGCCGCGCCGACGCTCCCGCTCAGGCGCCCGCTCGGCCTTTCCTGTAAAGAGTCCGGCGCCCGGGGCCCATATGGCTATTTCGGTGCTGACGGTTGCTGGCTCGGTGGCACCTCGACCGGAATTTCGTCCCGCCATACTTTTGAGCCGCCGGGGCTGGACCGGGGGATCTCACCGCGTTCGAACCGGGCGTGCCACTGGTCGCGGAGGCGATCCAGCTCATGCCGGCGGCGTCGATTGACCCAGCGCCGCCGCAG
>DASWVA010000121.1:0-2546 GCA_036401415.1 Streptosporangiaceae bacterium | reverse complement strand
GGTCGAGCTTCCGCTGGAACAGGTTCCGCTGGTGCAAAAACGCGCCATCGGCCTGGCCAAGGAGAAGGCCCGCCCGGTCATCGTGGCCACCCAGATGCTGGAGTCGATGATCTCCGCGCCGAGGCCGACCCGGGCCGAGGTGTCCGACGTGGCCACCGCCGTCGACCAGGGCGCCGACGCGGTCATGCTCTCGGCCGAGACCAGCGTGGGAGAGTACCCGGCGCAGGCCGTGGCCACCATGTCCCGCGTGGTCAGCGCGGCCGAGCAGGACTCGCTGCGCTCGCTGTCCTGGCTGACCCGTGTGCCCACCACCACCGGCGGGGCCATCGCCCGGGCCGCGGCCGAAGTCGGGGCGGTGGTCGGGGCCCGGGCCCTGGTCGCGTTCACCATGACCGGGGAGACCGCCCGGCGGCTGGCCCGGTACCGCTCGCCGATCCCGCTGCTCGCCTTCACCTCGTCGGCGGCCACCCGCAGTCAGCTCTCGCTGACCTGGGGGGTGGAGACCTTCATCGTGCCCGAGGTCAGCCACACCGACGAGATGGTCCGTCAGGTCGAGGCCGCCCTGCTCACCATCGCCCGGCTGGAAAAGGGCGACAAGGTGGTGATCGTGGCGGGTAGCCCGCCCGGCAGTCCCGGCCGGACCAACGCCCTGCGGGTGCACCGCATAGGTGATGCCGTCGCCCTGCCCTGACGGCTGGTAAAGTCAGCCGGGGCCGTAACTGGCGCTGAGGTGGAGTACCACCGGGGAGCGGCCCGCCGGTCTGCACCTCCGATCGCCGCGCGCCTGGGCACCCGTTCATGACCATCCGCCCGGGGAGAAGAACGCATGGCCGAAACCGAGATCACCGTCAGCTCCGAGGTTTCCACTGGCTACCGTGCCATGCTGGACGTAATCGGGGCGGCTGAGCCGGGCATCGCCCGCGCCATCGGCGACGAACTGGCCAATCAGCGCCGCCAGCTGAAGCTGATCGCCTCGGAGAACTACGCGTCGCCCGCGGTGCTGATGGCCATGGGCACCTGGCTGTCCGACAAGTACGCCGAGGGCACCGTCGGCCACCGCTTCTACGCGGGCTGCGAGGTCGTCGATGAGGTGGAGACGATCGCGGCCGGGCACGCCCGCGCGCTGTTCGGGGCGGAGCACGCCTACGTCCAGCCGCACTCCGGCATCGACGCCAACCTGGTCGCCTACTGGTCGATCCTGGCCAAGCGGGTCGAGCGCCCGTTCCTGGACGAGGCCGGGGCCAAGAACGTGGATGCCCTCGAGCCGGACGCCTGGGCCCGGCTGCGCGCCCAGTTCGGCTCCCAGCGGATGATGGGCATGGCCCTGGACGCCGGCGGCCACCTGACCCACGGTTTCCGGGCCAACATTTCCGGCAAGATGTTCGACCAGGCCAGTTACGGCACCGACCCGCGGACCGGGCTGCTCGACTACGACGTCATCGCCGCCCAGGCCCGCGAGTTCCGCCCGCTGATCCTGGTGGCCGGCTACTCGGCCTACCCGCGCAATCCCGACTTCGCCCGGCTCCGCGAGATCGCCGACGAGGTGGGGGCCACGTTCATGGTGGACATGGCCCACTTCGCGGGCCTGGTGGCGGGAGGGGTGCTGACCGGTGATCTCAACCCGGTCCCGCACGCTGACGTGGTGACCAGCACCACCCACAAGTCGCTCCGCGGGCCCCGCGGCGGCCTGATCCTGTGCACCCCGGAGTATGCCCCGTTCGTGGACCGTGGCTGCCCGCTGGTGCTGGGCGGCCCGCTGCCGCACGTCATCGCGGCCAAGGGGGTGGCCCTGGCCGAGGCCCGCCAGCCCGCGTTCGCCGATTACGCGGCCCGGATCGTGACCAATGCCCGGGCGCTGGCCGAGGGCCTGATCCGCCGCGGCATGACCCTGGTCACCGGCGGCACCGACAACCACCTGGTACTGGCGGACGTGGAAGCCACCTTCGGCCTTACCGGCCGTCAGGCCGAAGCGGCCCTGCTCGAAGCGGGCGTGGTGACCAACCGTAACTCGGTCCCGCGTGACCCCAACGGCGCCTGGTACACCTCCGGCATCCGCCTGGGGACCCCCGCGCTCACCACCTTGGGCCTGGGACCGGATGAGCTCGACGAGGTGGCCGGCATCATGGCCACCGCTCTGGCCGCCACCACCCCGCAGGCCGGCTCCAAGGCCAAGCACCAGCTCGACGCGTCCGTGGCCGAAGCCTGCCGCGCCCGTTGCGCCGACCTGCTGGCCCGGCACCCTCTCTACCCCGAAATCCAGCTCTAGCGCCTGCGGGCATCGCGGCCGGGGCGCGGCGAGAAGGTGCCCCGGGTGGGACTCGAACCCACACTGTGCGGCTTTTGAAACCGCTGGCTCTGCCGTTGGCCTACCGGGGCGCCCATCCGGGCCGGGGGACCAGCGAAGATAAATGTACCCGCTGCCTGTACTCTCGTCAGCGTGAGCCAGAAGCAGCTACGAGTCGTTATCGCCGAGGATGAGGCGCTGATCCGCCTGGACCTCAAGGAAATGCTGGAAGAAGAGGGCTACGCCGTGGTGGCCGAAGTGG
>DASWVA010000120.1:0-6562 GCA_036401415.1 Streptosporangiaceae bacterium | reverse complement strand
GTCATGACCCGCCCGACCCGGTGGCTGACCACCGGTCCAGCAACGGCGGTAGCTCGGTGAGGCTGGTGATGACCGCGTCCGGTTCGGCCCGGTCGTAGGCGGGGACCTCGCTGTGCGGGATGAGCACCGCCCGCATGCCCGCGGACCTGGCCCCGTGGATGTCGTCGTAGGGCCGGTCCCCGACGAACACGCAGGCCGCGGGGTCGTCCACCCTCACCGCGGCCATGGCGGCGCGGAACGCCTCCGGGTGCGGCTTGGTCCACGGGATCTCGCTGCTGTACACGGCGCCGTCGATCAGGTCCAGCACCTCGTCCCGGGCGAACACCCGCTCGTGTGCGCTGCGCGGCCACATCGTGTTGGACAGCACCCCGATCCGGATCCCGCGTCGGCGCAGCTCGCGCAGGACGGCGGGGGCTTCCGGGTCGGTCAGCGTGTGCGGATCCCAGTGCCGGTAGTAGTCGGCCAGCAGCTCGCCGGCCGGGGTCACCCCGGCCCGCTCCATGACCTGAGCCAGGGTGGCGCTGGTGGCGTCGGTGCCGGCGGCCGCCCACAGCTCCTGCTCGGCGGCGCAGATGGCCGCGGCTACCCGCGCCGCATCGCCTGGCGGGTAGTGCGGCGCGCACACTGCCCGCCACAGCGCGTCGTGGTCGATGGTGTGCCACGGGGTCAGCGTGCCACCCCAGTCGAAGATGACCGCCCGGATCGCCGCGCCGGTCACGACGCCGGCCCCGCGGGCGCGTGCAGCAGCGCGGCCAGCGCGGCCGCCGGGTCGGCGCCCGGGTCGTCGCTGGCCCAGCCGATGTAGGCGTCCGGCCGGACCAGGACCGTGGTCCGCGCGTACGTGGCCAGGGTGGCCGGGTCCACGAAGCCGGTGAGCTGGTCCGCCTGCTTCCGGCCGCCGGCGCCAGGCCCGGTGTCGTTCGGCGAAACGAGCAGGAAATGGCCGCTGCGCAACGCCTCATACAGCCGGCGTCCATCGGCCAGCCGCAGGTCGGCGACGCGCCGCCCGGTCAGCGGGTGGGCGCCACGGGGCGCCGGATAGCGGATGCCGATGCCCGTGATCGCCGCGGCCATCCGGGCGCTCACCGGGGTGACCAGGCCCGCGGCGCGGGCCGCCGCGTTGCGGCCGGCCCGCAGCGGAGCCGGCCCGGGCATCAGCCCCGCCCGCAGCAGCGCGCTGGAGGTCCGCAGCACCTGGGCGCCGACCGGGTGCCGCTCGGCCTGGTAGGTGTCGAGCAGGCCGTCCCCGGCCCGCCCGGCGGTCACCGCGGCCAGCTTCCAGCCCAGGTTGGCCGCGTCCTGGATACCGGTGTTCATGCCCTGGCCGCCGGCCGGGGAGTGTACGTGGGCCGCGTCGCCGGCCAGGAACACCCGCCCCACCCGGTACTGCGGTACCTGGCGTTCGTCGCTGTGGAACCGGGACAGCCAGCGCGGCTCGCCCATCCCGAAGTCGGTGCCGAACACCTGGGCCAGCACGGCCCGGATTTCCGCCGCGCTGACCGCCGCGTGGTCCGGCTGCTGGTTCCGGCGGTCCCAGGCGATGACCCGGTACCAGCCGTCACCGAACGGCGCGATCAGCGCGAACGCATCTCCGGTGGTGCCCGTGGTCAGGGTCTCGGCCGGGTCGTCGGCCAGCGGCACGTCGGCCAGCATCACCGACTGCACCACGGCGTGGCCGGGGAACGGCAGGCCGGCCGCGGACCGGACCGTGCTGTGCCATCCGTCCGCGCCGACCACGTACGCGGCCCGGACCGTCCGCCGCTGGGTGCTGCCGGTCCGCTGGACCTCCACCTCAACCTGGTCACCGTCCTGACGCAGCCCGATCACCTCGGCGCCCTCGCGGATCTCGGCCCCGGCCGCATGGGCCCGGCTTCGCAGCACCCGCTCGGTCTCATACTGCGGGGTGACGAGCGCGTAGGGAAACCGGCTGGGCAACCCGGCCAGGCTCAGCTCAGCCCGGCCGGACAGCCGTAGCGCGGCCACCTTGACGCCGCGGGCGATCAGCTCGTCGGCCCTGCCGCGGGCGTCCAGTTGTTCCAGGGTCCTGGCGTGCACGGCGAAGGCCCGGGTCAGGCCGGACTCGCCGGTCCGCCGCTCGGTAACCGTGCAGCGTACCCCGGCGGCGGCCAGGTCCCCGGCCAGCATCAGCCCGGCCGGCCCCGCCCCGGCGATCAGCACTTCGGTGTGTATGGCCATCTCAGCACCTATCTTTTCCCATTTGCTCAGCGGCCGGGGACCGGAGGGGTTCTCTTTCCCGGGCCCAGAGGGCCAGACTGGTGCTCGTGCATGATTTTGACCTGCTGGTAATCGGATCGGGCCCCGGTGGGCAGAAGGCCGCCATCGCCGCGGCCAAGCTCGGGCGACGGGTCGCCGTGGTGGAACGGCCGGAGATGATGGGCGGGGTCTGCCTGAACACCGGCACGATCCCCTCCAAGACGCTGCGCGAGGCGATCCTCTACCTGACCGGCCTGGACCAGCGCGAGATGTACGGCCAGAGCTACCGGGTCAAGGAAGACATCACCATCGGCGACCTGACCGCGCGGACCCAGCACGTGGTGAGCCGGGAAGCCGACGTGGTCCGCAGCCAGCTGACCCGCAACCGGATCGCCATCCTGCCCGGCCTGGCCCACTTCGCCGAGCCGAACGTGATCGAGGTCGACAAGGGCGACGGCGGGATGAACCGGCGGGTCAGCGCGGCCAACATCGTCATCGCCACCGGCACCCGGCCGGCCCGGCCGGCCAGTGTGGCGTTCGACGAGAAGACCATCATCGACGCGGACGGCATCATCCATCTGCAGGGGATACCGCGGTCGATGGTGGTGGTCGGCGCCGGGGTCATCGGCATCGAGTACGCCTCGATGTTCGCGGCCCTCGGCACCAAGGTCACCGTGGTCGAGCAGCGCGAGCGGATGCTGGACTTCTGCGACCTGGAGGTGGTGGAGGCGCTCAAATACCACCTGCGGGACCTGGCCGTGACGTTCCGGTTCGGCGAGACCGTGTCCGCGGTCGAGTCCCACCCGCAGGGCGCCCTAGCCCACCTGGCCAGCGGCAAGAAGATCCCGGCCGGCACCGTGCTGTACTCGGCGGGGCGCCAGGGCCAGACCGAGGAGCTCAACCTGGCCGCGGCCGGGCTGGCGGCGGACAAGCGCGGCCGGATCCAGGTGGACGAGAACTTCCAGACTGAGGTGCCGCACATCTACGCGGTCGGGGACGTGATCGGGTTCCCGGCCCTGGCCGCGACCTCCATGGAGCAGGGCCGCCAGGCTGCCCACCACGCCTTCGGCGAGCCGGTGCACACCGCGCACCTGCTGCAGCCGATCGGTATCTACTCGATACCGGAGATCAGCTTCATCGGGCAGACCGAGGACCAGCTCACCCAGGCGTGCATCCCATTCGAGGTCGGGGTGTCCCGGTACCGGGAGCTGGCCCGGGGGCAGATCATCGGCGACTCCTACGGCGTGCTCAAGCTGCTGGTCTCACCCGAGACCCGCCAGCTGCTGGGCGTGCACGTGTTCGGCACCGGGGCGACCGAGCTGGTCCACATCGGGCAGGCCGTCGCGGGATGCGGCGGCACCGTCGACTACCTGGTCGACGCGGTGTTCAACTACCCGACGCTGGCCGAGTCCTACAAGATCGCCGCGCTGGACGCGACCAACAAGATGCGCGAGATCACCCGGGTGTCCAGCGACCAGCCTGGGTGACGCGGGCCGCAATCGCCGGGAATACCACCTGTGGCACAATGTTGTGCAGTACGTAGCGTGCTCCGGGGTCGGTGAAACTCCGAGCCGGCGGTGACAGTCCGCGACCCAGCGCTCTGATCAGGGGTTCTGGTTGACCCGGTGGAACTCCGGGACCGACGGTTAAAGTCCGGATGGGAGGCAGCACGCGCGCGGCGGGCTTGTGCCCGTGGTGCCTGATGCGTCCGCGCATCCAGCCCGCGCATCCCCGGAGCCGTGACCAGGCTGGTCCGAGGAGGGAAGCGCGGATGTTCACCGGAATCGTGGAAGAGCTGGGTGAGGTGGTCGGCCTCGAGGACCTGGGGGACGCGGCCCGGCTGACCGTGCGCGGTCCCGAAGTGACCAGCGACGTGTCGAGCGGTGATTCGATCGCGGTCAACGGCGTATGCCTGACCGTCTGCGGCGCGGCCGGTGACAGCTTCACCGCCGACGTGATGCGGGAAACGCTGACCCGGTCCAGCCTGGGCGCACTGGCCCGCGGGGCCCCAGTCAACCTGGAGCGCTCCGTGCGGCTCGCCGACCGGCTCGGCGGCCACCTGGTTCAGGGGCACGTGGACGGGGTGGGCGAAGTGGTGGCCCGGGCCCCGGCCGAGCACTGGGACGTGGTCCGGATCGCGCTGCCGCCCGGCCTGAACCGGTACGTCGTGGAAAAGGGATCGATCGCGGTGGACGGCATCAGCCTGACCGTCACCGCCGTCACCGGCGGCTGGTTCGAGGTGAGCCTGATCCCGGAGACGCTGAAACGCACCACGCTGGGCCGCAAGCAGCCGGGAGAGATGGTCAACCTGGAGGTTGATGTGATCGCCAAGTACGTGGAGAAGCTCGTCACCGGGCCGATGGGCTCGGTGACCCGATGACTACCACCCCGATCCTGCCCAGCCCGGAACTGGACTCTGTGGACCAGGCCATCAAGGACATCGCCGCGGGCCGTCCGGTCGTCGTGGTCGACGACGCGGACCGGGAGAACGAGGGGGACCTGGTGTACGCGGCCGAGGCGGCCACCCCCGAGCTGCTCGCGTTCACCATCCGGCACGCCCGCGGGCTGATCTGCGTGCCCATGCTCGGCGAGGACCTGGACCGCCTCCAGCTGCCCCAGATGACCAGCGACAACCAGGAGCACATGGGCACCGCGTTCACGGTCAGCGTGGACGCGCGGGCCGGCATCACCACCGGGATCAGCGCCGCGGACCGCTCCCTGACCATCCAGCTGCTGGCCGATCCCGACGCGACCTCGCAGTCCTTCGTCCGGCCCGGGCACCTGTTCCCGCTCCGCTACACCGAAGGCGGGGTGCTGCGCCGCCGCGGCCACACCGAGGCCGCGGTCGACCTAGCCCGGCTGGCCGGGCGGCGCCCGGCCGGGGTGGTGACCGAGATCGTCAATGAGGACGGGACCATGGCCCGGTTGCCGCGGCTGCGCCAGTTCGCCGACGAGCACGGGCTCCAGCTGATCTCCATCGGGCAGCTTGTCGACTACCGGCGCCGGACCGAGATCATGGTCGCCCAGCAGGCCCGCACCACGCTGCCCAACGCCTACGGTGACTGGCGGGCCTACGGTTACCTGAACGCGGTGGACGGCACCGAGCACATGGCGCTGGTCCTGGGCGACATCGGTGAGGGCGAGCAGGTGCTGGCCCGGGTGCACTCCGAGTGCCTGACCGGCGACGTGTTCGGGTCGCTGCGCTGCGACTGCGGCGCCCAGCTGGACGCGGCCATGTCGCTGATCGCCGCCGAGGGCCGGGGCGTGGTGCTCTACCTGCGCGGGCACGAGGGCCGCGGCATCGGCCTGCTGAGCAAGTTGCGTGCCTACCAGCTGCAGGACCACGGCTCGGACACGGTCGACGCCAACCTGGAGCTCGGCCTGCCGGTGGACGCGCGCGACTATTCCACCGGAGCGCAGATCCTGGCCGACCTCGGTGTGCACTCGGCCCGGCTGCTGACCAACAACCCGGACAAGGTGGCCGGGCTGTCCCGGTACGGCCTGGACATCATTCCGGTGCCGCTGCCGGTGCCGGTCACCGCGCAGAACCTGCGCTACCTGGCGGCCAAGCGGGACCGGCTGGGGCACACCATCGACAACCTGCCGCAGGCGGCGGCGAGTTCCACCCGGGAGTCAGCGTGAGCGAGCGCGGGCGAGCGGGAGGCGCGGCGTGAGCGGGGCCGGCCGGCCGGGGCTGGCCACGGTCGACGCCTCCGAGCTGACCGTGGCCATCCTGGGGACCCGGTGGCACGCGGACATCACCGACTCGCTGATCGAGCGGGCCGCGGCTGCGGCGGTGGCCTGCGGCATCGACGACCCGCTGGTGCTGCGGGTGGCCGGAGCGGTCGAGCTGCCGGTGGTCGCGGCCGAACTGGCCCGTTACCACGACGCGGTGGTCTGCGTCGGGGCGGTCATCCGCGGGGGCACGCCGCACTTTGAATACGTGTGCGACGCGGTCACGGCCGGCCTGACCCGGGTGGCGCTAGACGCCGGCACTCCGGTGGGCAACGGGGTGCTGACCTGTGACACGATAGAGGATGCCCGCGATCGCGCCGGGCTGCCGGACAGTAGCGAGGACAAGGGATGGGAGGCCGTCGTGGCGGCGCTGGACACCGCGCTCCTGCTGCGGTCCATCCGCTGTTCCGGCCCGGACCGCCGGCCTGTCCAGCCGCGTCCGCGTAAGGCTGCGGGCTCCGCGTCCCGACATTGACCGCTCCTGTCCCGGTTCCGCGCGCCTTGAGTTCTCCTAGCCAAAGGGTTCCGCCGTGCTCTCCCTCGTCCTGCCCAAGGGCTCGCTGGAGCGAGCCACCCTCGACCTGTTCGACGCCGCTGACCTGACCGTGCGGCG
>DASWVA010000119.1:0-4818 GCA_036401415.1 Streptosporangiaceae bacterium | reverse complement strand
CGGCGGTATGCGGCTGTGGCAGGCCCGCGCCACGCGCCGGCCGCCCGGCTGCTCACCGGCGGCAGCGCTGGCGGCGGTGCTGGCGGCGGTCGTGGTGCTCGCGCCCGCCTGGCTCCAGCTCGGCGCCTTCGACCGGCAGGATGACGCCGCGATCGCGGCCCAGCGCCGGGCGGACCACACCGAGGGCGCCGACATCGATCGCCTGGCCACGATGGCCGAACGCGACGGCGGCGGCCGGACCTACGGCGGGATGCCGTCGAACTGGGGGCAGGATTTCACCGTCGGGGCGGTGCCGGTGTTCAAGTACCTGGAGAGCCGGGACGTCGACGAGGTCGGCTACACCTTGCGGACGGCGTCGCTGATGACCGGCCCGGAGTACTTCTTCGACGACCGCGATGCCTCTGACTACCAGCTGTTCGGGATCCGCTACCTCATCCTGCCCGCCGGGTGGCAGCCGGCGGTGCGCGCGCGGCCGACGATGCGTTCGGGCCCCTACCAGCTGTGGACGATCGACGGTGGCGGCTACGTCCGGGCCGGCCGGATCGCCGGTGTCATCTCGGCGGACCGGGCCAGCCTCGGTGCCCGCAGCGTCCAGCTGCTCCGTTCCGGGCTCGCCGCGGACGGCGCGTACCTCGGCGTCAGCTACGGCGCCGCCCGCACCGTCGGCCTCAGCACCGGCACCCCCAGCACCGCCGGCCAGGACCGCCTGCCGCCCGCACCTAACCAGGCCGCCGCCCAGACCGGCACGGTCCGCGCGGAAGACGCGGATCTCGGTGACGGCGAGGCCGCGGCGACGGTGCGGATGCACCGTCCCGGGATCGTGGTGCTTAGCGCCTCCTATGACCCCGGCTGGACGGCCACCGTGAACGGCCGGCCGGCCCCGGTCCGGATGGTGGCCCCGGCGCTGGTCGCCGTCGACGCCCCCGCGGGCACCGACCACGTCGAATTCCGCTTCCACGGGTACGGCGGCTACCCGGAGCTGCTCGCGCTGAGCGGCCTCACCCTCGCGGTGATCGCCGCCGCGCCAGCCGCCCGGCGGCGCGGGTCACGGAAGCGCCGCTCGCCGCCGGCCTGACCGCAGGTGGCCGTTCAGCTCCGGGGCTGATCTTTCCCGGCCGGCGGAGCTTTCCCGGCCGGCCGGGTGCGGCGCGCGACCCGGTCCACGGCGGCTAGCACGGACCGGCCGTCGGGACCGGTCCAGGCGTCGGCCCCCAGCCCGGCCGCGTGCTCCGTCCCGCCCACCGCCGAACCACCGGCCAGCACCGGCACGGCCGCCCCGGCGTCCCGGACCGCCGCCACCGCGGCGCGTACCGCGTCGTCCACGCCGGGGGCGCTTACCCCGATGACCACCGCGACCAGCCGGGGGGCCTGCTGGGCGGTCTCGGCGAATGATTCGGCGGGTGTGTTCGGCCCCAGGTCGATGACCTCGAAGCCCTGGCCGCGGAGCAGGTCGGCGACGATTGCGCCCGGCAGGCTGTGCTGATCCCCGGCCGGGGCGCCGATGATCACGGTGCCGCGCTTGCGGCCCCGGCGGGCGAACATCGGCCCCAGCCGGCCGATGATCCGCTGGGCCACCGCCGAGGCGCGGTGTTCCGCCGCGACCGTCATCGTGCCCTGGGCCCAGCTTTCGCCCACCCGGCACAGCACGGGGACCAGCAGGTCGAGGTAGACCCCGGCCGGTTCCAGCCCTGAGGCCAGAGCGTCCTGCACCACCCGCCAGGCGCCGGCCTCGTCCCCGGCGATCATCCGCGCCTGCAGGATGGGCACCCGGTCCCGGCGCGCCCGCGGACCGGGTCCCGCGGCTGCCCCAGAAGCCGCGGGCCCGGCCGGGGCCGTGGGGTGGACCAGTTCCAGGTCGGCCACCTCGACCTGCCACTCCTGCCCGTCGCGGCGGGCGGGCAGCCGCCCGGTCCGCACGTAGCGGTAGGCGGTCATGTAGTGCACGTCCAGGCGCCGGGCCGCTTCCCGCAGGCTGATCGGCTCGGGCCGGAGTGGGGGCGCCATCGGGGTCCTCGCCGGCGTCACGGGCGGCTGGTCAGGAGTCCGTGGCCGCGTGCTCGTCCAGTTCCCGCAGCGAGTGGGCCGCGTCGGACCCGACCACCGGGCCGGCCGGGCGGCTTTCGGTGCCGTCCCGGACGTCGTCGACCAGGCCGGCCAGCCGGTAGGTCAGGCCGCCCAGCGCGCCGCCGTAGCTCAGCTTCGGGTGCGGCCTGGTCGGTGCCACCTGCTCGGCCTGGTGGTAGGACCGGATCAGGTCGGTCATGTCGCCCTCGTCGAGCGCGCCGGCCAGTTCCCCGATCAGGCCGTGCTCCATCTGGGCGTAGGTGGCCGCGGCCGCCTGCACGTCATGGGACAGGTCGCCGCCCGGCCAGGTCGTCGCGTGCACGTCGCCGGTCAGGTGCCGGTCGAGCCAGTACAGCACGCTTGTCAGCTGCTGGCCGCCCTCGCGGACCTGCTCGGCGCGGGCCTTGCCGTCGTCCAGCCGCCGTTCGGCGACCGGGAGCACGGCCCGCTCGAACGCGGCCAGCCGGGCCGCGTAACGGCCGATCTCGACCCGCCCTTCCTCCCCGGCGACCTGATTGGCCAGCTCGGTCTGGCCGCTGGTCCGGGCGATGGTCGACAGTTCCTCGACCGCGCTAGCCGTATCCATGCTTCCCCCTGCCATCAGTGCTCACTGCTCTTTAGTGCTAAATATAAATACCCAGGTCAAGTCGCTGAAACAACTCCAGGCACATTTATTTCCCCGAAGGTCTCGCCTTGGCTTCCCGGCCCCGCCCGCGGGCCAGCCGCTCCGGGTCCCAGGCCCGGTCCCCGCGTCATGCGTCGGATCAGTTCGGCCAGCCGCGTGGCGTCCACCAGGCCAGACGCAACATGACCAGCGGCCAGCCGTCGTACCCGGGTGCATTGAAGAACAGCCGTGGCTCGCCCAAAAGACCAGATGAACCCCCGGGCGGCCACCCGGAAGTCGAAACCGTCGCTGTCGATCTCCTCCGCTTGCGGCAGGGCCAGCGCCAGGCGGCGGACGTCGCCGTCGTCAGCCATCACCCCTCCTGCCCGCGGCCGGGTCAGCTGGCGGCCCAGATCCCGCCGTCGACGGGGATGACGGCCCCGGTGACGTAGGCGCCGCCCCGGCCGCTCAGGTAGATCGCGACCCCGGCCATATCCTCAGGCCGGCCGATCCGGCCCAGCGGGGAGGCGGCCGCGATCGACTCCCCGTGCTCGGCCAGGGTGGCCGCCATCATCTTCGACTCGAACGGGCCCGGCGCCACCGCGTTGACCGTGATGTGCCGCGGTCCCAGCTCCCGCGCCAGCACCCGGGTGAGCTGGTGCAGCCCGGCCTTGGTCGAGGCGTAGGCGTAGGTCGGCAGGGCCGGCACCTGGAGGCCGTCGATGCTGCCGACGTTGATCACCCGGGCCGGGTCGTCGGCCGTGGCCGCCGCCTCCAGCAGCGGCAGGAACGCCCGGACCAGGAAGAACGGTGCCTTCAGGTTCAGGTTGACCAGCTTGTCCCAGGCCGATTCGGGATAGTCGGCCAGCGGAGCGCCCCAGGTCGCGCCGGCGTTGTTGACCAGGATGTGCACGCGCGGCTCGGACTCGGCGACAACGGCGGCCAGCCGCAGGCACTCCCGCTCCGAGGACAGATCGGCGGGGACCGAGACCACCCGCCCGAACTCGGACAGCTCGTCCACGGCGGCCTGCCCGGCCTCCGGCTTGCGTGAGCTGACCAGGACGGTCGCGCCCGCCTGCAGCAGCCCGCGCGCCATCATCAGCCCGATGCCGCGGGTGCCGCCGGTGACGACCGCCACCCGCCCGGTGAGGTCAAAAAGATCCATCCCGTTATCGTGCCATCTACCGATCGACGGCCCAAGGGGTCATAGTTCTAGCTGTCGGATGCATTCGCCGCTAGCCGCGTGTACCGCTGCCCCGGTGTGCCGTCCGGCAGCTACCTGGTGCTGCTGCACGCGGCCAGCGACATCCAGCCCGAGGTGGTCATCCCAGGCATGGACCTGTCCAACCGGGTGTCGTCGACCCCCTTGTCGCTGCGGCCCGGGGAACAGGTCTGGCATTTTTTCGGCGGCCTCGACCTGGTTGGGCCGAGCCTGGTGCCGCTGGGCCAGTGGTGATCTCCGGGCCAGGTGAGAGCGGCTGCGGCCGGGCTGCTGGCCGGCTGGAGCGGGATCGCCCGCAAGCCCTGACGGCCCGCCCGGGACCGCCCGGCGCAGATCACGATTTCCCGCCGGGTGCATCCGGTCCGCGATCTCGTGCGAATCACCTCCTGAAGGCCCGCAGTGGTGCGGGCCGCTTCCCGAGGAGATTCGCACATGGGTGGTCTTGTTACCCGGTGGCTGAGTATGTCGGCCCTGACCGCGGCGGTGGCCGCGGGCGGCATCCTGACCGCGGGCGCCGCGGGCGCTCAGGAACAGCAGCCCGGCCAGAGCGGTGACGCCGCGCTGACCGTGATCCACGGCGTCCCCGGCGTCACCGTGGACGTGTGCGCGGACGGCAAGGCGGCCATCTCCGGGTTCACTTTCATGAGCCAGAAGTCGCTGTCGCTGCCCGCGGGCACCTACTCGCTCGGCATCGTCAAGGCCGGGCAGGCTTGCAGCTCGGCCAACTACCTGGCTTCAGCGTCGGCCACCTTGTCCAGCGGTGAGAACGCCAGCGCCATCGCCTACCTGGACAGCTCGGGCAAGCCCGCCCTCGGGCTGTACGAGAACAGCCTGGCGCCGGTCTCCGCCGGGGACGGCCGGCTGGTGCTGAGCCACAACGCCGACGCTCCGGCCGTGAAGGTCGCCGCGGGCGGGACCACGCTGGCCA
>DASWVA010000118.1:0-7757 GCA_036401415.1 Streptosporangiaceae bacterium | reverse complement strand
CGAGGGCTACGACTACTCCCACCACGGCAAGGCGGGTAATCCCACCACCGACTTCGTGCCGGACGAGGTGGTGGACCGGTTCTGCCTGCTCGGCCCGGTCGAAGCGCACCTGGACCGGCTGCGGGAACTCCGGGAGATCGGTGCCGGCAACTTCAGCGTCTACCTCATGCACGACGACGCCGGTGCCACCCTGGACGCCTACGCCAAGCACGTCATCGGTGCCACGTGAGCGAGACCCCCGTCGTGTTCGGCGCCGGGCGGGCATCAATCCGCCTGCTTCGCTGTTGTACAACGTACAGGAGCCAAGAGAAAAGGCAGAAAATTGATGTTCCGCGCCAAGGACCGCACCAAGGACCACGCCCAGGAGCCGACGGCTGAGATTCAGAAGCCCGACGAGCAGTGGAAGGCTGATCTGACCCGCGAGCAGTACAGCGTGCTGCGCCACGGCCACACCGAGCGCCCGTTCACCGGCGCCTTGCTCCGCAACAAGGAAACTGGTCCCTACTGCTGCGCGGGCTGCGGAAATGAGCTCTTCCGCTCCGGCGCCAAGTTCGACTCCGGCACCGGCTGGCCGAGTTTCTACGAGCCGGCCGTCGCCGAGGCGGTCGAGCTGCGTTCGGACTACGGCATGCTCATGCGCCGCACCGAGGTCCGCTGCCGCCGTTGCGGCGGGCACCTCGGCCATGTCTTCCGCGACGGGCCGGCCCCGACCGGCGAGCGCTACTGCATCAACTCGGCCGCACTGGCCTTCGACCCGGCGCCGGCCCGTGACCAGGCGGCCGGTGACGGGGCGGCTGATGATCAGGAAGGGCGATGACGTGCTGAAGCTCAGGCGCTCTGAGGACACCCGTCCGGCGCCGGTGCCGCCGTTCGAGGGCCACGGCCCGGCCGGGGCCGAGCGCGCGACGTTCGCGGCCGGATGCTTCTGGGGCGTCGAGGCAGGGTTCCGCCAGATCCCCGGGGTTCTGCGGACCGCGGTCGGCTACACCGGCGGGCACACGACCGACCCGACCTACCGGCAGGTCTGCGGGCACCGCACCGGTCACGCCGAGGCGGTCGAGGTGTGGTTCGACCCCGCGCAGGTCAGCTACGCCCAGCTGGTTCAGGCGTTCTGGCAGATGCACAACCCGACCAGCCGCAACCGGCAGGGTTTCGACTTCGGCAGCCAGTACCGCTCGGCGATCTTCTACCACGACCCGGCCCAGCAGGCGGCGGCGATCGCCGCCCGCGACGCCGAGCAAGGATCGCGCAAGCGGCCGGTGGTGACCCAGATCGCGCCCGCGTCCGCATTCTACCGGGCTGAGGAGTACCACCAGCGTTACCTGGAGAAGGGCGGCCGCGCCGCCTGCGCGGTCACCGTCCAGTAAGCACCCGGCGCTGAATGCGCGTCACGGTCATGGTCGCGACCCTAGCGCACCGCCCCGGCCAGCAGCTGGGTGGCGGCGACCAGGTCCGACTCGCCCGGCAGGGCGAAGCCGAGCAGCAGGGCCGGTGGAAACGGCGCCTGCGTGGTGCAGTGCCGGTGCACCTCGTGCACTCCGACGCCAGCGTCGCGGGCACTGAGCGCGGTCGCCCGCTCGTCGGCGCCGTCCGGGAGCTGGGCCAGCAGGTGCAGGCCGGCCGCGGTCCCGGTCACCCGGATCTCGGGCAGGTAGGTGTGCAGCGCGCCAACCAGGGTGTCCCGCTTGGCCCGGTACCGCCGGCGCATCGCCCGCAGGTGGCGTTCCAGGGCCGCTTCGCCGATGAACGAGGCCAGGGCCAGCTGGTCCAGCGTCGGAGGCGTCACCCCGGTGACCATCAGCATGTTCTCCACCTCGTCGATCAGCCCGTCCGGCGGCACCCTCCAGGCCAGCCGCAGCGCCGGGGCCAGGGTCTTGCTGGTCGTCCCGACGAACACCACCCGGTCGGGGGCCATGCCCTGCAATGACGCCACCGGCTCGCGGCCGAAGCGGTACTCGATGTCGTAGTCGTCCTCGATGATCAGCGCCTGCCGCTCGTGGGCCCAGGCCACCAGCGCCGACCGGCGTTCCGCGGTCATCACCACCCCGGTCGGGTACTGGTGGGCCGGTGTGACCACCACCGCGCCCACGTCCGCCGCGGCCAGCTCGGAGATGACCAGGCCGTCGGCGTCCACCCGCACCGGGACCACCTCCAGGCCCGCGTGCTCGGCGGTGTAGCGCTGCCAGCGCCAGCCAGGGTCCTCGATCGCCACCCGGCGCACACCCCGGCGGCGGAGCACGTCCCAGATCACGGTCAGCGCATGGGACGCCGCACAGCAGACCACGACCTGGCTGGGCTCTACCACCACCCCGCGCGCCCGGGCCAGGTACTCAGCGACGGCGCTCCGCAGCTCATAGATGCCCCGGTGCCCGGCGTAGGCCAGCCGGTGGTCCGGCAGGTCCCGCAGGGCTTGCAGCAACGCCGCCTTCCACCGGGCGCGCGGGAACGCATGGTAGTCGGCCTGGCCCGGCCGCAGATCGTACCGGTACCGCTGCCGCGCCGGGCGCGGAGCCCGCGGTGGCGGGCTCCCGGTCTCGGGCAGCTGGGCCACCCGGGTTCCCGACCCGCGCCGGGCGGCCAGGTACCCCTCGGCGGCCAGCTGGGTGTAGCTGCCCACCACCACCCCGCGGGAGATGCCGAGCTGATGAGCCAGGTCCCGGCTGGGCGGCAGCACCGAGCCCGGCCCCAGCCGGCCGGACCGGATCGCGACCCGCATCGCGTCCTCCAGCTGGCGGCGCAGCGGGACCCCGGCGCGGAAGGTGACATCCAGTTCCATACCGCAGAAGCTACTCTCCGCGGCCGAAATTGGACCTCGTTATGGTGAGACGATTGGACCAGTCCAGAGGACCACTGGCCGAGTAGGCTGGCGAAGATCGAGAAGCCGGTCAGCAGAGGAGGGCACATGGCACCGATCCGGGTGCACGAGTTCGTCAGCCTCGACGGGGTGATCGACGCCCCGTCCTGGACGGCCGGCTACGGCTTTGATCCGAGGATGGGCGAGGCGATCGGGCGGTTTGTGAGCAGCAGTAGCGGCATCCTGCTCGGCCGCACGACCTATCAGATGTTCGAGCCGGCGTGGTCCACCCGCACCGAGGCGGACGACCCGGGCGCACCGTTCTTCAACGACACCGTCAAGTACGTGGTGTCCTCGACCCTTACCGAGACCACCTGGCGCAACTCGCAGGTCATCGGGCGGTATGACGCCAAGGAGATCCAGCGCCTGAAGGAAGACGACAGCACCGGCCTGTACGTCAGCGGCAGTGCCACCCTGGTCCGGGCCTTGCTGGCCGACGGCCTGGTCGACGAGCTGCACCTGTTCGTCTACCCGCTGACCCGCGGGGCCGGCCCGCGGCTGTTTGCCGACGGCGCACCGCCCGCCAAGTGGGAACGGGCGGATGCCGAGCTCTATGACAACGGGGTCTTCTACCTCAAGCTCATCCCGGCCTCCTGACCGGCCCGGAGGGCCGCGGGGGCTGTATTCGTGAGCCCGGGGCCGTCGGGGGCCGGCCCCGGGCTCACCGGAAGCGTTCTGAGGGTCACCAGATGCGCGTGGGGCGAGGGAGAACCACATGCCGGCACCCGGGGTCGCGTTGGAGCGGCTCGGCTTCCTGACCATCGGCTTGTTTGACGAGAGTGATCCCGGGCCGGGCCACGAGACCACCCTGGAGGTCATCGAGCTCGGCGAGCGGCTGGGATTCGACAGCGCCTGGGTGCGGCACCGGCACCTGCAGCACGGCATCTCCTCGCCGGTGGCGGTGCTGGCCGCGGCGTCCCAGCGGACCAGCCGCATCGACCTGGGCACCGCGGTGATCCCGCTGGGGTGGGAGAACCCGCTGCGCCTGGCCGAAGACCTGGCCACCGTGGATATTCTGTCCGGCGGACGGCTCAACCCGGGAGTCAGCGTTGGCCCGCCCATGAACTACGCCGACGTCCGGGAAGCGCTGTACCCGGACACCGGCGACCAGGAGGACTTCAGTTATCACCGGGTCGAACGACTCCTGAGCCTGGTCGGCGGGGCGCCCGCGGCCGGGTTCAGCGGCACCGTGGGCGGCGAGCAGTTCTCGGACCGGGTGCAGCCGCACTCACCGGGGCTGCGGTCCCGCCTGTGGTACGGCGGCGCCGGGCTGAGCTCGGCCCGGTGGGCCGGTGAGCACGGCCTGAACTTCCTGACCAGCAGCGTGGTCCGAGCCGAGGAGTCGCAGGACTTCGCCGAAATCCAGCACTCCCACATCCAGGCGTTCCGGGCCGCCCACCCCGGCGGGGACGCCGCCCGGGTGTCCCAGGGCCTGGTGGTGATCCCCACCGACAGTGCCACCGCGGCCCAGCGCGAGAAGTACGCGGCCTACGTCGCGGCCCGCACCCCGCGCACCGCCCAGCCGCAGGGTCCCGCCCGGATGCTGTTCGCCCGCGACCTGCTGGGCACCTCCGGCGAGCTCGCCGAGCAGCTTTACGCCCACGCTGGCTTCCGCGACGTCACCGAGGTCGCGTTCGCCCTGCCCTTCACCTTCGGCCACGACGATTACGTGCAGATCCTGACCGACATCGCGGGCCGGCTGGGCCCGGCACTGGGCTGGCACCCGGCGGCCTGAACCGGCGAACCGTCGCTCGCGCGGCCGTCGCGTCGCGGTCGCAGTGGTGGTGGTGGTGTGCAGGACCTTACGCGTGTTCGCTTAGGCTGGAACGCGTTCTGACCGGCCGGCGTCGTGCGAGGTCAGCGGGCAGGTCAGCGGCGGCCTGACGGGGGGAGCGGACAGCGGGATGGTTTCCTGTGGGTGAAACGACTGCTCCCCGCCGCCCCGGCCGGCTCCGGCAGCTGGCTCTCGACACCCGGCCGCTGAGCGTTCCGGCCTACCGGCGGACGCTCGCCGGGCAGGCGGCGTCATTCGTCGGCACGATGGTGACCGAGGTGGCGGTCCCGGTGCAGATCTACTCGGACTCGCACTCGTCACTGTACGTGGGGCTGGCGGGACTGGCCGGGCTGGTGCCGATCACCGTGTTCGGGCTGTACGGGGGCGCCATCGCCGACGCGGTGGACCGGCGGCGGCTTTCGCTGTGGTCTTCGCTGGTGACCTGGCTGGTGACAATCGCGCTGCTGACCCAGACGTTGCTGAACGTGCGGTCGGTGGGGCTGATTCTGGCCCTGGTCGTGGTGCAGTCGGGTGGCTTTGCCGTGTCCTCCTCGACCCGCGGCGCCATCATCCCGTCCATCGTTCCCAAGCCGCTGATCCCGGCGGCCAATACGCTCAGCTACACCTCCAGCAACGCCGGCCAGATCCTGGGGCCGCTGGTGGCCGGGGTGCTGGTCGGCCTCCCGCACGGTTTCGCGTACGCCTACGGGGCCGACGCCCTGCTGTTCAGCGCCGCGCTGTACTCGACGTTCCGGCTGCCGCCACTGCCCCCCGCGGGTGCCGCCGGCCGGGCCGGACTGCGCGCGGTGGCCGAAGGCATCGCCTTCATCGGCCGTAAGCCGATCCTGCTCATGTCTTACGTGCTGGACATCGCGGCCATGACGCTGGCCATGCCCCGGGCCCTGTTCCCCGAGGCCGCCGCGGTCCGGTTCCACGGCGGTGTCGGACTGCTCTACTCCTCGATCGCGATCGGCTCGATCCTGGCCGGCCTGTGCAGCGGGTGGATCGGCCGGGTCCGCCGGCAGGGCATCGCGCTGGTCGGGGCGGTCGCCTGCTGGGCCGCGGCCGTGTGCGCCGCCGGGCTGGCCCGCAGCCTGTGGCTGGCCGTGGTCCTGCTCGCCGTGGCGGGTGCGGCTGACCTGGTCAGCGTGGTCTACCGTCAGACCATCCTGCAGACCTATGCACCCGAGGAGATGCGCGGCCGCATGCAGGGGGTGTTCACCGTCGTGGTCACCGGCGGCCCCCGCCTGGGCGACCTGCGGGCCGGAACCATGGCCGCCGCCACCGGTCTCACCGTCGCCTGGTCCGGCTCGGCCGCGGCGTGCTTCGGCGTGGTCCTGATCGCCGGCTTCAGCGTCCGCTCGTTCTGGCGCTACCAGGCCACCCCGGCAGCTGGCCCGGATGAGGGCACCGAGCCGGACGAGGGGACAGCAAAAGGCAAGCCTCAGGCTGAGGATTCCCGGCAGCGGTCTCAGTGAATACGACTGACAACGCACCCATCACCCGCACGCCAACAGCTCGGCCCGGCTCCGCGGGACGCGGGGCCGGGCCGTACACGCTGGCCGAAGCGGGAACTCAGAGGCCGAGTTCGGATTCGAAGCTGCCTTCTTCCAGGCGGTCCTTGACGGTGACCAGGAAGCGGGCGGCATCAGCGCCGTCGACGAGGCGGTGGTCGTAGGTCAGGGCCAGGTAGACCATGGACTTGACCGCGATCACCTCGCCGAGGGTGGGGTCATCGACCACCACCGGGCGCTTGACCACGGTGCCGGTGCCAAGGATGCCGACCTGTGGCTGGTTGATGATCGGGGTGTCGAACAACGCTCCCCGGCTACCCGTGTTGGTGAGCGTGAACGTGCCGCCGGACAGCTCGTCCGGCCCGACCCGGCTGGAGCGCGTCCGGTCGGCGAGGTCGGCGATCTTACGGGCCAGGCCACCCAGATTCAGGTCACCGGCATTGTGGATGACCGGTACCATCAGCCCGCGCTCGGTGTCCACCGCGATACCCAGGTGCTCAGCGTCGTGGTAGGTGACCTGATTGTTGGCCGTGTCGATGATCGCGTTGAGCTTGGGGTGCACCTTCAGCGCCTCAACCGCGGCCAGCGCGAAGAACGGCAGGAAGCTGAGCCGGACGCCCTCGCGGGCCTCGAAGGACTGCTTGGCCCGGGCCCGCAGCCGCGCGATCGCGGTCACGTCCGCCTCCACAACCGTGGTCAGCTGAGCCGAGGTCTGCAGCGATTCGACCATCCGCTGGGCGATGACCTGGCGGGGCCGGGACATCCGCTGGGTGGTGCCGCGCAGCGCGGACGGCACGATGGCCGGGCGGGACGGCGCGGACGGCTGGGCTCCGCTCGCCGCGGCACCGCCGTCCGGGACCTGCGCGGGCTGCCCGGGGGCGGCGGGCTGGGACGGGGCCGGAGGAGCCTGGGCCGCCTGTGCCTGGTTCTGCGCCTGGGCGGCCGCCTCCTGCTCCCGCCGGGCGCGCGCCGCGTCGAGCACGTCCTGCTTGCGGATCCGGCCGCCGACACCGGTGCCGGACACCGACTCCAGGTCCACGCCGTGCTCGGCGGCGAGCTTACGGACCAGCGGGGTCACGTACGGGCCGTCGCCACCGGCGGACAGCTGGGAGGAGGACTCGTATCCCGGCTGAGCCGGAGCCTGCGGGGCGGCCGGCTGGGGTGCCGAGGGAGTCTGCGCCGGGGCGGGCGGCGGTGCCTGCTGCTGCGGCGGGGACCAGGCCGGGGCCGGGGCGGGAGCCGACGAGGTGGCGGCCGCGGCGGCGCCGTTGGTACCGGTCGCGGGGGAGTCGGGAGTGTCGCCCCCGTACCCGCCCGGCTCCGGGGTGGGGGCCTGCGCCTGCGGGACCGGGGCCTGAGTCTGCGGGGCCTGAGTCTGCGGGGCCGGGGCCTGCGGGGCCGGGGCCTGCTGCTGTTCCGCGGCCGGCTCGGCTTGCCCACCGTCCTGCGCCGGGGCCGCCGGGCCACCGCCACCGGATGCGTCGGCACTTTCCTCGATCACCGCGAGCTGGGCGCCGACCTCCACGGTCTCATCCTCACCGACGGCGATCTCGCGCAGGACGCCGGCCGCGGGGGAGGGGATCTCGGTGTCGACCTTGTCCGTCGACACCTCGAG
>DASWVA010000117.1:0-11206 GCA_036401415.1 Streptosporangiaceae bacterium | reverse complement strand
GAACGGGACCGGGTGGCCGGATATGACGTCGGTGCCGATCCGGAGGACCTGGTAGGTGGGCACGTACTTGGCGATCTTCCCCATGAAGCCGGTGACCGCGAAGTACAGGCCGCCCAGCACCGACATCAGCAGGTAGACCGCCATGGCGATCGGCTGCACGGTGTCGGGCGTGTACCGGTACCCGATGGCCACCGCGAGGGCGGTGAAGGTCATCGAGCCGATCCAGACCGCGCCGAAGATGGCGAGCCACTTCCACACCGGCAGGTGCACGCCACCGTAGAACCGGCCGAGCAGCAGCAGGATGACCACGCTGGGGATGGTGATGGCCATGGCCGCGATGACTTTTCCGACCAGGTAGGAAGAGGCCGGCAGCGCGGTGAGGCGGAGCTGGCGCACCCAGCCGTCCTTGCGCTCCTGGGCGATCCGCTGGGCGTTACCGGTCAGGGCGCCGCTGAAGGCACCCACCGAGGCCATGCCGATCATGTAGTAGGCGGCGTAGGGCACGCCGTAGACGACGTAGTGCTTCACCGAGCCGGCGATGGCCAGGTACAGCGCGGCCGGCAGGGCGATGGTGAAAATGGTGTAGCGCTTGTTGCGCCGCAGCCGCATGATCTCGGCGCGGGCCAGGGCGAGGGTGGTCGTCATCGCAGGGTCTCCTCGGCGGGCGCGAAGCCGGCGTCGGCCGGCTCGCTGTCGTCCTTGTCGTCTTCGGCGGTGATGGCTAGGAACGCCTGCTCCAGGCCCAGGCTGGTCACCTCGAGGTCGCGCGGCCGGTAGCCCGCGTCGAGCACCGCGTACAGCGTGCGGTCGGAGTCGGACGTCTGGATCTGCACCAGGTCGTGCCGGATCTCCACGTTGACCAGGGCGGGCAGCCCGAGCAGGAACGGCTCGTCGATGTGGTCCAGGTGGAACGAGACACGCTTGGCGCCGGCCCGGGCCTTGATCTCGGCCGGGGTACCGTCGGCCAGCAGCCGGCCCTTGTTGATGACGATGATCCGGTCGGCGGCCTGGTCGGCCTCTTCCAGGTAGTGGGTGGCGAACAGCAGCGTCTTGCCCTCGGCCACCTCCACCTTCATGTTGTCCCAGAAGGTCCGCCGGGTCTCCACGTCCATGGCCGCGGTCGGCTCATCCAGCACGATCAGGTCGCAGTCGCCCACGATGGCCAGCGCGAACCGGACCCGCTGGGTCTGGCCGCCGGACAGCTTGTCCACGCGCTGGTGGGCGAACTGAGCGATACCGGCCCGGCGCAGCGTCTGCTCGACCGGCTCCGGCCGGGGGTGGAAGCTGGTCACCAGGGTGACCAGCTCGCGTACGGTAACTTCCGGCATCAGGCCGCCGGACTGCAGCATCGCGCCGACCCGGCCGGTCTTGATCGCGTGGTAGGGGTCCGACCCGAACATCGCGATCCGGCCGCGGGTGGGCTTGCGCAGGTTGAGCAGCATGTCCAGCGAGGTGGACTTGCCGGCCCCGTTCGGGCCGAGGAACGCGACCGTCTCTCCGGGCCGCAGCTCCATGGTCAGCCCGTCCACGGCCCGGACCTTCCCGTAGGTCTTGACCACGTTCTCGAACGAGACCACCGGAGTGTCCGTAGCCCCCCTCAGTCCCTGAGTCATGGTGTTCCTTCCGCGTCGTCCCCGCCGGGCCCGGTCCGGCGGGGTACCTCCATTCCACTCGCCGGGGCGCCGGGGCGGCAGTGCCGCGCATCCCGGGCTCGTCATGACATGTGTCATGGCGCCAGCGGTGACGCGGAGCCGCGGCGCGGGAAAGCACAGCTCAGGCTGGGTCAGCGGCCGGTGGCCGGCCGGGTCAGCGGCCGGCCGCGTAGCCCTGCATGCCGCGGGCGTTGGCGGCGGCGTAGAGCAGGCCGTCACGGCGGGCCACCGCGCTGACCCGGCCCAGGGACCAGGGCGGGGTGACCGACACCTGGTGGCCGCGGCGGCGCAGGCCGCTGATCACGGCTTCGCCCGCCCGGGCCTCGATGTCGACGGCGCGCGGGGCGGACTCGCGCGCGTAGAACGAGGACGGGAAGTGCCGGGTGTGGAACGAGGCGGCGTCGATGGCCTGCTGCAGGTTCATGCCGAAGTGCACGTGGTTGAGGAAGAAGGCCAGCGACCACTGGTCCTGCTGGTCGCCGCCGGGGGTGCCGAAGGCCAGGTAGGGCTGGCCGTCGCGCAGCACCAGGCTGGGTGACAGGGTGGTCCGCGGCCGTTTGCCCGGGGCCAGGGTGGCGGGCAGGCCGGGCTGCAGGGTGAACATCTGGGCCCGGGTCCCCAGGCAGAAGCCCAGCGCCGGGATGACCGGCGAGGACTGCAGCCAGGCCCCGCTGGGCGTGGCCGAGACCATGTTGCCCCAGCGGTCGGCCGCGTCGACGTGGCAGGTGTCGCCGCGCCGCCCGCCCTGGTCCATGGTCTGGGCGGTCGGCTCGCCGGTGCCGGGGTCCAGCCGTGGCATCGCGCCCGGGTTGAGGCCGGAGGTTCCGGTGGCGAACGCCGGCAACCTGGGCTGGGGGCCGTCTGGCCCCAGGGGCGCACCGGGGATCAGTTCCCCCGAGGCGTTCTCGCCGACCAGGCGCCGCCGCCGCTCGGCGTAGCCCGGGGCCAGCAGGGCCCGGATCGGCACGTCGGTGAACTCGGGGTCGCCGTACCAGGCCTCCCGGTCGGCGAACGCCAGTTTCGCGCATTCGATCACGGTGTGGAGGTACTGCTCGCTGCCTGCGCCCATCCCGGCCAGGTCAAACCCGGCCAGCAGGGACAGCTGCTGCAGGAACACCGGGCCCTGCCCCCAGGGCTGCGTCTTGCACACGGTCAGGCCGGCGTAGCCGAAGGTCAGCGGGGTCTCCAGCGCGGGCTGCCAGGCGGCCAGGTCGTCGTAGGCCAGCAGGCCGCGATTTGGCCGCCCGGTGACGTCCATGACTTCGGCGAAGTCGAGGTAATCGACCATCTCTTCGGCGATGAAGCCCTGGTAGAAAATGCGGCGGGCGGCCTCGATTTGCTCGTCGCGGTCAGGGCTGGCCGCTTCCGCCTCGTCGAGCAGCCGTTGGTAGGTGGCGGCCAGCTGCGGGTTGCTGAACCGGGCGCCGGGCGCCGGGGGCTCGCCACCGGGCAGGTACACCCCGGCGGAGCTGGGCCAGTGCTCGCGGAACATGCCGGCCATGCCGGCGATCGCGTCGCTGATGCTGGCGATGAGCGGGTAGCCGCCGCCCGCGTACCCGATCGCGTAGCCGAGCACGTCACGCAGCCGGGCCACCCCGTGGTCGCGCAGCAGCACCATCCACGCGCCGAACGCACCCGGCACGCAGGCCGCAAGCAGGCCGTTGCCCGGGATCAGGTTCACGTCGAGGGCGGCGAACGCCTCCGGGGTGGCGGCCCGCGGGGCCGGGCCCTGCCCGCTGATCACGAACGGCTCACCCCGCCGGGCGTCGAACCCGATGATCGGCGCCTCGCCGCCGGGACCGTTCAGGTGCGGCTCGACGACCTGCAGCACCAGGCCGGCCGTGGCCGCCGCGTCGAACGCGTTGCCGCCCCGTTCCAGCACAGCCTGCCCCGCGGCGGAGGCGAGCCAGTGAGTCGAGGCGACCATGCCGAACGTCCCGGCCAGCTCAGGCCGGGTGGTGAACTCGCCCGGTCCCGGCATCGCACCCTCCACGTCCGCTCAGCAGCCCTTACGGCATGCCCAGCGAGCAGTCAGTTCCAACCTGACGCCTTGCTTGAACGTCTGAACCAGCAGCGGAAGGGGGAAACTGAGGCGGATGAGACACGCACCATCACGCTTAGTAAATACCGGCCGCCTGAACGCTACATTTAGTAACCGGACGCAGCGGGCCGGGTAGCAGACCGCGATCCAGGCCAATACGAGAGGTATGACGATGATCACAAGTTCCGGGCAGATGCGGCGGGCTGCCGTCACGGCACGGCGCGGGGTCGCGGTGTCGTCGCTGGTGGCCGCGGCGGCACTGGCCGCCGGCTGCGGGTCATCGGGGAACGGCCAGTCCGCGTCCTCGGCGTCGCCGTCGGCCCCGGGCAGCCAGAGCGCGGGCGGGAGCGCGGCCAGTGCGGCCCCGGCCGGGTCGCCGGCCGCCGCCCCCACGTCGAAGTCCGCCGCCCCGGCTGGCCTGGCCGCGTGCACCACCGCGAACCTTTCGGTCAGCCTGCAGACCAGCGCGGGCGGCGGCGCGGCCGGCAGCACGTACGTGCCGATCCAGTTCACCAACACCTCGGGCACCGCCTGCGCGATGTACGGGTTCCCCGGCGTCTCGTTCGTCACCGGCCAGAACGGCAGCCAGATCGGCGCGCCTGCCCAGCGCGGCGCCAGCGCCAGCAAGATCACGGTGACGGTGGCCTCGCACGCCGTCGCGCACGCCTGGCTGCAGATCGCCCAGGCCGGCAACTACCCCGTTTCGTCGTGCCATCCGGGCAAGGCGAACTTCCTGAAGGTGTACCCGCCGGCCAACACGGCGCCCACCTACATCGAGCGCGCATTCGAGACGTGCATGTCGGCCAAGGTCGTGACGATGACCATCGACCCGGTGCGCGCCGGCGCGGCGGTTCAGGGCCAGCTGCCCTGATCGGCTGATCCCGCCCGATCACCGGCCGCGCGGCCCGGTAACGTCTGTGGGCATGGATGAGACCGAGCTGAGTCCGCGCGTACGCGCGTTGTGTGATCTCGATGTGGCCGGTTCTCGTGAGTCGAGCGGGCGGCACGAGTACGACGGTGTTGTCCAGGACCTGTCCCCCGGTGGCGTCCAGGCCGGGCTGGCCGCGGTGCGCCGGGCCCGCGAGGCCGGCCCGGCCGAGCCGGACGCGCACAACGAGGCGCACCTGGCCGCGTTCGAAGAACACGTTGGCGTCGTCTACGGCCAGCTTGAACTGCACCGCAGCAACCCGCTGGCGCACCTCGGCGAGATGGACCTGGCCTGCTACGACCGGGATTACGCCCCGCAGTCCCAGCGGGACGCGGCCCGGATCGAGCACCTGCGGCACTGGCCGAAGGCGTCCGAGCACGCCATCGAGGCCCTGGACCGGCTGAGCAAGCCGATCGCCGGGTCTTTGGTGAACGCGGTCCGCGGGCTGTCAGCGGGCATCCCGGCCAGTACCGAACCCGCGATCAGGGACTCGGCGCTGGCCGCGCACGCCCGGCTGACCGGTCACGTCGAGCGGGCCGCCGCCACCGGCCACCCGGACGTCGCCCTGGGCAGCGCGGCCCTGACCGCCCTGCTCAGCAGCTCCGAGGCGACCCCGGTCGACCTGGGCCGGCTGGCTGAAGAGGCCGACGCCGAGCGGGACCGGCTGCGGGACCGGCTGGCGCAGGACTGCGCCCGGATCGATCCGGGACGGCCCGCCCTGGACGTGGCCCGCGAACTGGTCCGCGACCACCCGGACAGCGCGGGCGTGATCGAGGCGGCCCGCGGCTGGACCCAGCGGTCGATCGACTTCACCCGTGAGAAGAACCTGGTGCCCTACTCCCAGGGCGAGTGCCAGGTCGGCCCGGCTCCGGAGTCGAGGCGCTGGGCGGTGGCCATGATGGCGTGGAACGCCCCGGGCGAGCCGCCCGGCCCTTCCTGGTACTACATCACTCCCCCGGAGAGGTCCTGGCCTGACCAGGAGGCCGAAGAATGGCTGGAAATGTTCAGCGCGACCACCCTGCCCGGCATCACCGTGCACGAGGTCGCGCCGGGGCACTTCTCGCACGGCCAGGCGCTGCGGCACGCCGAGGGCGGCGTCCGGCGGAACCTGCAGTCCATGGCCTTCGCCGAGGGCTGGGCGCACTACGCCGAGGAACTGTGCGTGGACGAGGGCTTCGGCGGTGACGACCCGCGTTTCGCGATCGGGGTCTGGCTGGAGGCCCTGGTCCGGGTCACCCGGCTGGCGTCCGCGATCGGAGTGCACACCGCCGGCATGACGGTGCAGGAGTCGGCCCGCCGGTTCGAGGCCGACACCCACCTGGCCGGCCCGGCCGCGCTGTCGGAGGCCAGCCGGGCGACGTTCGACCCGACCTACGGGCGCTACACCTGGGGCAAGCTCGAAATCCTGAAGCTCCGTGAGCGCGCCCGCCGGGACTGGGGTACGGGCTTTACCCTGCACCGCTTCCACACCGCGATGATGGGGCTGGGCTCGCCGCCGCTGGGCCTGCTCGGCACGGCCGTGGAGCGGGGCTGATCGCCAGCCCCCGGGCCGGGGCATCAGCGCGCCGCGCACGCGCTACGGTGAGAAACGTCTATTCCGTTTCTCTGGACGGCAGGTCGACGACGATGATGGCGGTTCCCGGTCACCCGTGGGTGCCCCGCGCGACTGGCGCGCCCAGGCGGGCGGCGATGGCGATGATGGCCTGCCTGGCCCTGGTGGCGACGCTGGCCCTGTCGGGCTGCGGTTCGCCGACGGCGACGATCTCCACCACCAGCGCGTACATCCCGCAGCCGACCACGCCCGGGACCACCGTGGCCTACCTGGACATCCGCAACAACGGCAAAACCACGGACCAGCTGGTCTCGGCCAGCACCAGCGTCGGCGGCCAGGTCAGCTTCCTGGCCCCGGACGGCCTGCGCAGCGGCACCATGGTCATGAAGCCGGTCCAGAACCTGGCCATCGGCGCCCGGAGCCTGCTGCGGATGAACCCGAACAGCTACCGGCTGCGCATCACCGGGGCGGGAACCATGCAGGGCGGCAAGGACGTCATCCTTACCCTGCGGTTCGCGCACGCGGGCAAGGTGACCGTGGTCGCACTGGTCACGGACCCGGAGTCGGGTGGCGGGAGTTACTTCCTCAACTGAGGGCCCGGGCCCTGGTGGCCAGAAAAATCATCGTCAGATTAAACGATGGTGATATCAGTCCAGGCCGCCGGCGGCGTCCACGGCCGAGGTCAGCTGGGCCAGGCGGTCGCGGGTCTGGGCGTCGTGCGGCGAGTACACCACGAGGGACAGCCCGGGCACGGCCGACACCGCAAGCTCGTTGATGGTGAACCGCATCTCGCCGACGTCGTTGTCACGGAAGATACGCAGCCGCAGCGCCGGCTCGCATACCTCGTGCCGGCTCCACAGCCCGGCGAACTCCGGGCTCAGATCACACAGGCGGCGGATGTCCTCCTCCCAGTCCGGGTCCCCGACGTGGGCGGCGTAGTTCGCCCGCATCCGGGCGACCATGTAAGGGATCTCGTCGTCGAAGTTGAGCAACTTCTCACGTGCGGACGGCTCGGTGACGGCGCACCACAGCAGGTTGCGGTGGATGCAGGGCATCGAGTGCCAGCCGCGGAACATGGCCCGGTGGACCCAGTTCGAGTGCAGGATGTCGGACCGGCCGTTGACCAGGACCGCTGGGCTCGGGCCGAGTGAGTGCAAGATGTCGACGACCGTGGGCGGCACCGCGGGCGCGGACCCGGTGATCATCCGCACCGGAGTAGCGTCGGCCAGCCGGTAGAGGTGCTCGCGCTCGGCCTGATCCAGCCGGAGCGTCCGGGCCACCGCGTCCAGGACCTGGACGCTGGCGTTGATCGGCCGGCCCTGTTCCAGCCACGTGTACCAGGTGATTCCCACCCCGGCCAGCAGGGCGAGTTCCTCCCGGCGCAGCCCGGGCGTGCGCCGCCGCGGGCCCGGGGGCAGCCCGACCTCCTGCGGGGTCACCCGCTCCCGCCGGGCCCGCAGGAAACTGGCCAGCTCGGCCCGGCGCGACGAACGCGGCGGGGCGGCCCGGGTCTCCAGAGTTTCCGGCGTTGCCACAGATCCACGATAACCGGGGGGACTGACATTCCGGGCGGGCCGGGCGGGCAGGCCCCGCCAGGGCCTGCTGAAGCCCAGCCGGGTACTGCCAGCACCAACACCAGCAGGCTCTCACCTGTCCCCCGGCCGGGCCCGCAGGCTGGTCTCATGACCACCACAGATGAATCCATCCGGCGGGCGCCCGGGGACGCGGCCGGCCCGGGCCGCCGACGTTGGGGCATGCTGGCCGTACTGCTGGCCGGCCAGTTCATGGCGCTGCTGGACGTGACGATCGTCAACGTCGCCCTGCCCACCATCGGCCGGACCCTGCACGCGTCGGGGGCCGAACTGCAACTGGTCGTGTCCGGCTACACGGTCTGCTACGCGATGTTGCTGATCACCGGGGCCCGGCTCGGTGACCTGCGGGGCCGCCGCCTGTTGTTCCTGGTCGGCGTGGCCGTGTTCACGCTCGCCTCCGCGGTCTGCGGCCTGGCCCCGTCCACCGGGGTGCTCATCGCGGCCCGGTTCGTCCAGGGCGCCGGCGCCGCGACCACCATTCCGCAGATCATGAGCGTCATCCAGGCCCGTTTCGCCGGGGCGGACCGGGCGCGGGCGCTCAGCGCGTACTCGGCCGTGCTGGCGTCCGGCTTCGTCGCCGGCCAGGTCGCCGGTGGCCTGCTGGTCAACGCTGACCTGTTCGGCAGCGAGTGGCGGCCGGTGTTCCTGGTCAACGTGCCGATAGGGCTGGTGGTGCTGGCGCTGGCCCCACGGCTCATCCCCCGGGACAGCCCGGGGGCCGGCAGGCGGCGCATCGACCTGGCCGGGCTGGCCATCGCCGTACCGGCCGTGTTCCTGATCGTGCTGCCGCTGACGCTCGGGCACCAGGAGCACTGGCCGTGGTGGGTGCCGGCCTGTGCCGGAGCCGGCCTGGTGCTGGCCGCCGCATTCGTCGTGGTCGAGCGGCGGGTCGCGGCGCGGGGCGGTGACCCCCTGCTCAACGTGCGCGTCCTCCGCACCCCCGGACTGATCTCCGGACTGGCCGTCATGATCCTGCTGATGGCGTCGTACGGCGGCTTCCTGTTCGCGCTGGCCTTGCAGTTGCAGGGTGGCCTGGGCGAGAGCGCGCTCCGCGCCGGGCTCACCTTTGCCCCCTCTGCCCTGGTGTTCGGCCTGGTCGGGTTCTACTGGAACCGGCTGCCGGTGCGCGTGCATCACCTGCTGACCCCGGTGGGCTGCACGGTCGCGGTCGCCATGTACGTCCTGCTCGGCCTGGACCTGGCGTCGGGGACGCGGGGCGGGGCACTGCTCCAGGTCATCCTGGTCCTGCTGGGCGGATCGCTGGCCGCCGGCTTCAGCCCACTGGTCACGCATTCGCTGATGCGGGTCCCGGTGACCGCGGCCGCCGACGCGAGCGGGCTGCTCACCACCACGGTTCAGCTGGGCCAGGCGGTCGGGGTGGCCGTGTTCGGGTCGGTGTTCCTCTCCCTGGCGGTTCACCCGCTGGCGGCGGTCCACCCGCTGGCGGCGGTTCACCCGCTGGCGGGTGCGTCGGCGGTGGCGCACTCTTTGGCGGGTGCGTCGGGGCACGCCTTGGCGGTCACCTTGTTCTGGGTTGCGGGGGTCCTGGGCGCCGGCGCTCTCGCCTCGATTCCCTTGACGGTCACCGTGCGCCGGGCGCGCATCGCGCCCCAGTCTCCCCGGTCGTAGCTGGGCGTCCCGGTGGTGCTTCTGAACTCGGAGTCGGGAAGAGTTTGGGGCAAATACTGCACCATAGTCTTCCCGACCCGGGTTGCGGGAGTTACGCACAGGTGGGGCGGTTATCCACAGGGGGGATTGGCTTCGGGATTCCGTGGCCGGTTGGGCTGAAGATGGGCGTATGGCCATTGATATCCCGGTTGAGTGCGCGGATCTGATCATGCTGCAACGCGGAATTATTGGCCGCGGTCAGGCTACCGAAAGCGGTATACACCCCGAGTCGATCAAGACTTTGCTCCGGGCGGGACGCTGGCAGGCCGTGCACGGGGGGTGTATGCCACCTTCACCGGTCCGCTCAGCCGGGAGGCACTCTGGTGGTCCGCTCTGGTCAGAGCCGGGCAGAACGCCATACTCAGTCACCAGACCGCTGCCGAACTGTACGGCTTCGCCGATCTTCGCGGTCAGCGCGATCCGCCCATTCACGTCACGGTTACCCGCGATAAGTGTCCCAGCCACATTCGCGGGGTCGTTGTGCACCGAACGGCTCACGCCGCGACGGGCCGGCACCCGTATCTGCTGCCATCACGCACGACGATCGAGACGACGGTTCTCGATCTCGTGGACGCGGCCACATCCGTTGATGATGCATTCGCCTGGATATGCCGTGCGACCGGTAAGGGACTGACGACCGCTCACCGCCTCCGGTGCGAAGTGGGAGTGCGCAGCACATTGCGCTGGCGGGCGCCGGTGCTCGAATCGCTGGCGGATGTGCAGCAGGGCGTCCGGTCGAACCTGGAGCACCGCTACGTTCGGGGCGTGGAGCGGCCGCATGAGCTGCCGAGGGCTCAGCGGCAGGTACGGATGGTGCGCGCTGGGCGAGTGTGCTACCTGGACAACCTCTACCCGGCGTGGCTGGCCGGGGTCGAATTGGATGGCCTGGTGGCGCACCCGCCGGGTGAGCGCTGGCGGGACTTCCGGCGGGACAATGCGGGGGCGGCCGACGGGGTTATCACGCTGCGCTACGGATGGGCCGACGTGACCGGGCGGCCATGCGAGGTGGCCGGTCAGATCGCGGAGGTGCTGAGCCGCCGCGGATGGACAGGGAGCGCGCGGGCCTGCGGGCCGGAGTGTGCCGCGCGCGGGGTGGGTGCCGGGCGCGGGGTGGGTGCCAGGCCCGGCGTAGGTGCCGACGGGGTCCGGGCGGGGTGACGCCGGAGGGTGGTGTCACGGGGAGGAGATGACATTAGTCAATTGCCCGGGGTCAGCTCACGACATATCGTGCTGGTATCCGGTCCAGTCCAGCTGGCCCGGGGATACGGGAGGCAGATCATGGCTACGGGACCCAACATCCGCGTCGGGGACGCTGAGCGCGAGGCCGTGGCCGCGCAGCTGCGTGACCACTACGCCGACGGGCGGCTGACGCTCGACGAGATGAACGAGCGGCTCGATCAGACCTTCGCGGCCAAGACCCACCGCGAGCTCAACGCGGTGACCACCGATCTGCCGCGCAAGGACGAGTGGACGCCGGCGACCGCGGGAACCGGCTCGTCCCGACTGACCGCCGGCCCGCAGGGCACGGGCGCCGGACCGCAGGACGGCACCCGGAACTCGCCACGTGGCCGGGTCGCCTCGCTCGCGGCCCCGCTGATCGCGATGATCGCGATCGCGAGCCTCTGGGCACTGGTCATGTTCGGGGGCATCTTCGGTGGCCGGCCGTTCGGCTTCGTACTGGTCTTCGGCCTGTTCGCGCTCATCCGGCGGATGTTCGGCGGAGGGCGCCGGGGCGGTCGTTGCGGGCGGCGCTGGTAGGACTCGGGCGCGAGG
>DASWVA010000116.1:0-8552 GCA_036401415.1 Streptosporangiaceae bacterium | reverse complement strand
CTTACCCGCCCAGGTACCCGTTGACCTGGGCGTTGGCGCCGCTGAGGGTGGAGCTGACCGGGGCGCCCTCCAGGATTTTCTCGATGGCTGGCTCCCAGGTGTTGGTTTCGATGTTGGTGTACTGAGTGCCCAGGAGGTAGGCCTGGGCGTTCGTCGACACCTTCTGGAAGTCGGCAACGTCCGGGTTGGCCGTCAGGTCGGACGCGGTCACCGAGGTGTTGGTCGGTACGAAGCCGGTGTGCACGGCGTAATAGGTCTGGGTGCTTGCGGAGTTCCACCAGGTGAAGAAGGTCTCCGCCGCGGCGATCTTGGCTGGGGTGTCCTTGGCGTTCACCGACATGCCCACCGCGTCGGCCAGCGTCAGGCTCTGCTTCGGGCCGGCCGGGACGGGGGCCAGGCCGAAGTTCACCTTGGCGCTGGCGTAGCCGGTGGTGGCCCACGGGCCGTTCATCTCCATGGCCGCCTTCTGGGCCGTGAACAGGCTGTCCGCCTCGGCGCCGGTAATGTTCTTGGGCGCGATCCCGTCCTTGATGATGAGCTTGGACCACTGTTCGACCGCGCTGATCGTGGCCGGGTTGGACAGCATGCTCTTGGTCGCGTCAGAGTTGGTGACTCCGCCGCCGTTGTCCCAGATGAGGACGGGCCACATGGGGATGGTGTTGTTCTCGGCCAGGGCGAGCCCGTACTGCGGGGACGAGCCGCCCTTGGACAGCTTGACCGCGTCCGCCTGCCACTGGGCCCAGGTCGTGGGCGGCCCGGACAGCCCCGCCTGCTTGAACAGGGTCTTGTTCCAGTACAGCAGCATTGTGGCGAAGTTGGCCGGCACCGCGTACTCGGTCCCCTTCACCTTGGTGGCCGAGACCGCCGCGCCCACCAGCGAGCTGGTGTTGTTCGCGGAGTTGCCGTAGTAGCTGGTTAGCGGGGCGAAGACACCCTTGGCCGCGTACTGCGGCAGTTGCTCGGTGTCCATGGCCGCAATGTCCGGGCCGTTGCCCGCGGCGAAGGCCGGCAGCAGCTTCTCGTAGAAGACGTCCCACGGCATGATCGACATGTTGATCGTGATGTTCTTGTGCGTCTGGTTGAACTTGGCCACCAGTGCCTTGACCGCGGGCTCGTCCGGCCCGGTGAAGCCGTTCCAGTAGGTGAGCGTGACATGACCCCCCGAACTGGCGGAGCCCGACGAACCCGAGGATCCCGGCGAGGATCCCCCTGATGAGCAGCCGGCGGCGACCAGGCCGAGCGCGGTCGCGGCGGCCAGGCTTGCGCCGATGAGCCGAAGTCTCATGTGTGCCTTCCTCCTTTGGATGGCCTGTAATCAGATCTGGAACGTCAGCACGGTGAGCGAGTGAGCGGGGAACGTGTGACTGGTGCCGGACCCGAACTTCTCGATCATGCCGGCTGACACGGTGACGGCCTCGGGCGCGTCGAACGAGTTCGAGGCCCGCACGCCGTCGCCGTTGAGCTCCTCGACGGTGGCGGTGACCGGCTCGAAGACTTGCGCGAACTGCAATTCGGTGTTCACGTCGTGCTCGGGGTCCCGGTTGATGACGCTGAGCATGACCTCGCGGCGGCTGGGTGACCAGGTCGCCGCCGCGTCCAGCACGGGGAACGGTCCCAGATCGGCGACCTGATAGGGCCAGTGCTCCGATGCGGTGGACGGGACCAGCTCATGGGTGTCGCACAAGGTGAACACGTCCAGGGACTGCTCGCCGAGGTGGTCGGCGAACAGCCGGAGCGGATGGTAGATGGTCTGCAGGAAGATCCCTTCGGGACTGGTCACGATGGGGGCGATGACGTTGACCAGCTGGGCCAGGTTGGCGATGGGGACCAGCGAGCTGTGCCGCAGGAACCCGTGCAGGAACGTGGTCACCGCCAGCGCGTCGGCCAGCGTGTACCGCTCCTCCAGGCCCTCGACGCCGTCCCGCTCGCGGAACCACACGTTCCACTCGTCGTAGGCGATGCCGATCGGGTGCTCGATCTTCTGGTTGTAGCGAACCTGCTCGATCAGCGCGCCGGTGATCCGGATGGCCCGTTCGGCCTGGTGCGGGACCAGTACGTCGGTCCAGTAGTCGTCGCTGCCGGTGTAGAGGTGCACGCTGTGGTAGCGGACGAACTCGGCCAGGCCCTCCAGCACCACCCGGTCCCAGTCGCTCCAGCCGGTCTCGCCGCAGGACACCAGCTCGATGCTGGGGTCGGTCCAGGTCATGATCTTGGCGTACTGCCGCGCGGCCTTGACGTAGTCCTCCGCGCTGAGCTGCCCGATCTGCCACGGGCCGTACATCTCGTTGCCCAGGCCCCACAGCTTCACCCCGTACGGGGCCTCGTGGCCGTTGGCCCGGCGCTGGTTGGCCCAGTAGGTGTTGCCGGTGCCGTTGCAGTACTCGACCCAGGCGGCGGCCTCGTCCATGGTGCCGGTGCCCATGTTCACGCACAGGTAGGGCTCGGTGCCGACCAGGTCGCAATAGAGCATGAACTCGTCGGTGCCGAACCGGTTGGACTCCTCGCCGTGCCAGGCCAGGTCGGTGCGCCGCGGCCGCGCCTCCCGCGGGCCGATGCCGTCGGCGAAGTGGTAGCCGGACACGAAGTTGCCACCCGGCCAGCGCAGCAGCGGCGGCTTCAGCTTCCTGACCGCCTCGAGCACGTCGGTGCGGAAGCCCTCGGCGTCCGACAGCGGCGAGCCTTCGTCGAAGACGCCGCCGTAGATACACCGGCCGAGGTGCTCGGTGAAGCCGCCCAGGATCCGGCGGTCCACGGCTCCGAGCACACGATCAAGATCGAGTTTGATGACGGCCACGCGTGGGAGCCCTCCTTTGGGCATAGTTACACTCAGCTCCGTCCGGGTGCTGAGCTGCGGTTCTGTCGATTGCGACGTAGCATGCCACGTGGCATGCTTCCGGGCAATACCCTGTTCCAGCCTGGTTTGATTCGTTATGGAGGGCTCGAGTTGCCCGTGACGCAAGGGGACGTCGCCCGCCGGGCGGGGGTGTCACCCCGGACGGTCTCGAACGTCGTCAACGAGTTGCCGCTGGTCTCGGACGAGTTGCGGCAGCGGGTGCTGCGCGCCATCGCCGAACTCGGGTACCAGCCCAATCTGGTCGCCCGCAACTTGCGGCGGGGCCGGTCCGGGATGATCGGGCTGGCCGTGCCCGAGCTGTCCGCGCCGTACTTCTCCGAGCTGGCCGGGCTGGTCATCGCCGAAGCCCGGCGGCACTCCTACACAGTGGTGGTGGAGCAGACCGACGGCGACCCCGGCCGGGAGCAGCAGCTGCTGCACCAGAATGCCCGCGGCCACCTGTTCGATGGGCTGATCTTCAGCCCGCTGGGCCTGGGCGAGGAGGAGCTGCGGCGGCACGCCGGCGACACGCCCACCGTGCTGCTCGGTGAGCACATCGCGGACGGCCCGTTCGACCATGTCGGGCTGGACAACGTGGCGGCCGCCCGGGACGCGACCGCGCACCTGATCGGGCTGGGCCGGCAGCGAGTCGCGGCCATCGGGGATCAGAGCCGCTCACCCGGCGAGACCGGGCAGCTGCGGTCGGCCGGGTACCGGGAGGCGCTGCGGGCCGGGGGCCTGCGGTATCGCACGTCACTGGTGATTCCGGCGTCATCGTTCCACCGCGGCAGCGGCGCTGAGGCCATGGGCCGCCTCCTGGACCAGCCCACGCCGCCGGACGCGGTGTTCTGCTACAACGACCTGCTGGCCGTCGGGGCCATGCAGGCCGTGCTGCAACGCGGCCTGCGCATCCCGGAAGACATCGCCGTCGTAGGCTTCGACGACATCGAGGAAGCCCGGTACGCGTTCCCCGCGCTGACCACGATCGCGCCGGACAAGAGTGAGCTGGCCCGCTGCGCCGTGGCCCAGCTGTTCGAGCGGCTTCGGGAGCCGTCCGCCCCGCCCACGTCGCATCAGGTCGGCTACTCGCTCAAGGTACGGGGGAGCACCCAGCCTTGATTGCTGGCGCTTGCCGGTCAGTCCCAGCCCTTTATCGGGCCCTGGGCCATTTCGGGGTGGTCGTAGCAGTCGTTCCAGTTCCACCAGTGGTACGGCGGGGTCTGCGGGTAACCCTCTGGTGAGTCTTCCCAGGTCTCCTGACGTCCGAGCGCGGGCGATGTCCGGCGTGCGGCCCGCGATGCGTAGGCGAACGTGGTGTCTCTGGCGTTGAGGTGGGCCACCGGCGCGACCTGGTCGGCCATCAAGGAGCAGCCATGGCAGGCGTGGTCGGGCCAGCCGACCACCCCCGGCTCGAAGAACGCCCGGTAGATGACCAGCTGCCGGCCTTCGAACAGGTCGAGCAGGGTCAGCGGGTTACGGGCCCCGTCCGGCCCTTCGAACGTGTACGGCTTGCCGACCGCGAGCCAGGGCATCCGGCGCCGGGCCGCGGCCATCGCGTCCCGGGCCGGGTCAGCTCCTTCTCCTGCACGAGCAGCTGTTCCCGGGCTTTTTCCCATTGCTGCGCGGTCACGGCCGGGGGCGTCTTCATGATGGTTTCAACCTTCCGTTGTCCGGTCCGGGTCTGGGCCGTGGTCCAGGTGGTCCCGGAGTGCGCTGAGGGGGCCGTCCCAGTCCCGGGCCAGCGCGGCCAGGAACTGCTGCGCGACCTGCATCGGGGCTGAGCGGAGCTGATAGCGCACCCGGCGGCGCTCGCCCACCTCGGCCGTGACCAGGCCGGCCTCGGCCAGCAGAGCCAGGTGCTTGGCGATGGCCTGGCGGGTGATCGGCAGCCGTCCGGCCAGGTCGGTGGCGGTGGCCGGGCCGCCGGCGGCCAGCGCGGCCGCGATGGCCCGCCGGCTGGGATCAGCCAGTGCGCTGAACACCTGCTCGGCCACGGCCTCCATGTCCATTTCTGTCCTGCTCAGGCCGCCGGCAGGTAGCTGGCCAGCTCGCCCAGCTCCCGCTGCCAGCCCTCGACGTGGCCCTGGTACTCGTCCTTGAACACGTCGTCGGGCAGCTGGGCGAAACCGGTCTCGACCACGGTCAGCCGGGTACCGCCGTCCGCGGGCTGAAGGGTGAATTCGACGTAGGTCCGGCGCGGATCACCGCCCGGCAGCCCCTTGATCTGCCACGTGAAGGCGAACACGGTGGGCTCCTCGACCCGTTCCACCCGCATGTCGTTGCGGTAGCCGCTGGTCCACCTCATCTGGGCGGCGCTGCCCGGCCGCAGGTCGATGGTGGCGCTGTCGTCGCCGAACCACGAGCCCAGTCCCTCGGCCGTGGTCAGCGCCCGCCACACTCTTTCCGGCGGATGGGCCAGCTGCACCGTCCGCTCGATCCGATCCGGGAACGCCATGCCGGTCTCCCCACCTCAACGTGATTAGCTGACCGCCAAGCTATAGCAACCGTTTGGTTGCGTCAAGATGACGTCCGTGAGCCGGGGTGATAACAGCAAGACGCATGGCCGGGCCCAACGCGTAGCGGACTCTCCGGATGGGCCGGTTCTGAGCCCATCCGGAGAGCCCGGTGGCTGGCCGCCTGCTGCACTGACCCCTCTCAGCACACCAGCTGGCCGATGCCACTCCCACGGGGTGACCCGCGCTGCCGACGCTAATGCGCGGGCGCCCAGGGCCGCGTCGGCAAAAGTGTGTAGCCGACGGTGTATCTTTTCCGGGCCCGATCCCGCGAAAGTGCGTCCGGCCCGGCCTAAACTGGCGGTGAACGTGCGCAGCCGAGTGAGGTAGCAGCGATTCGCACCAACTTGCCCGAGGCACCCAACAGTTTCGTCGGACGTCAGCGGGAAGTCGCCGACCTGCTCCGGCTGCTCAGCCAGGCCCGTGCGCTGACCCTGTGTGGTCCGGGCGGCATCGGCAAGACCAGGCTGGCCCTGCGCGTCCTGGCGGTGGCCGCGGACGGCTTCCCCGACGGGGCCTGGGTGGTCGACCTCAGCGATTTGCGCCAGCCCGAGCTGGTCGTGCCACGGATGGCGTCGGTGCTCGGCATCACCGAGGAGCCCGCCCGGCCGCTGCTGGACACCTTGGCCGACGCGCTCCGTCCGCGGACGCTCCTGGTCGTTCTGGACAACTGTGAGCACCTGATCGAGGTGTGCGCCCAGGTGTCCCAGCGCCTGCTGGCCAGCGCGCCGGGCCTGCGCCTGCTGGTCACGAGCCGGGAGCCGCTGCGGGTGGCGGCCGAGCATGTGTGGCAGGTGCCCCCGCTGTCGCAGCTCCCGGAGGGTGGCGGGGACGGCGTGCCGTACCGGTCCGAGGCGATCCACCTGTTCGCGGACCGGGCGGCCGCCTCGCTCCCGGGGTTCGTGGTGGGCCCGGCCAACGCCGAGGCGGTGGCGACGCTGTGCCGGGTGCTGGAGGGGATGCCGCTGGCCATCGAGCTGGCCGCGGCCCGGGTGCGGGCCCTGTCGGTGGAGCAGATCGGGGCCCGCCTGGCCGACCGGTTCCGGCTTCTCACCACCGGGGACCGGGCGGCCCCGGCCCGCCACCGCACGCTGCGGGCCACCATCGACTGGAGTCACGACCTGCTCACCGACGCCGAGCGGACGTTGCTGCGGCGGCTGTCGGTGTTCGCGGGGTGGTCGCTGGAGATGGCCGAGCAGGTGTGCTCCGACGAGGACCTGCCGGCCGTGGACGTGCTGGACGCGATGGCCGGGCTGGTCGACAAGTCGCTGGTCGCGCGGGAGCCGGAGGTGCTCGGCCAGGCCCGCTACCGGCTGCTGGACACGATCCGCGAGTACGCGGCCGCGCACCTGGACGCGGCGGGGGAGTCCACGATCTTCCGCGCCCGGCTCCGCGACCTGGTCGTGGCGGTCGCTGAGCAGAACCTGGCCACCGGCATGGCCCAGGTGGCCGCCCCCTGGTCGGCCCGGGTCAACGTGTTCCGCCAGTACGACGCCGAGCTGGGCAACGTGTGGCAGGCGCTGACCCAGGCCCTGGCGGCCGGGGACGCCCAGGCGGGCCTGCGCGTCTGCACCGCGGTCAGCCCGTGCTGGATCGCCCGCGGCACGTTCACCGAGGGGGCCGAATGGCTGGGCTCGTTCCTGGCCCTGGAGACGTCCGGGGTGCCGGCCTGGGTCCGCGGCGCCGCGCTCGTGGCCCGGGCCCAGCTCCTGCTGTCCAGCGATCCGGCCGAAGCCGAGGCCTCAGCCCGTGAAGGCCTGGCCCTGTGCCGGACGGCGGCCCACGACTACTGGACCGCGGCCGCGCTCAACCTGCTGGCCGAGAGCGCGCTGCACACCGGCCGGGTCGAGGACGCGGCCGACCGCGCGGCCGAAGCGCTGGCGGTGGCCCGTCCGGCCGGTGACGTCTGGCACGAGGGCTATGCGTTCGGCACCCTGGCCGCGATCGCGGCCGCCCGCGGCCTTCTGGCCGAAGCGGGCCGGCTGGCCCAGGACTCGATCACCGCCATGCGAAGCATCGACCAGAGATGGGGCGTCGCGCGCGCCCTCATGGGCCTGGGCGACCTGGCCCGGCTGCGCCAGGATCCACACGACGCGCACCTGAGGTACCGGGAGGCCCTGCCGATCCTGCGGGAGATCGACTCCCGGCCAGAGATCGCCCGCTGCCTGGCCGGTCTGGGCCGGGTCGCCATCGACCGCGACGATTTCGCCGAAGCCCGGCAGTACCTGGCGGACAGCCTGCAGCTCAGCCACACCACCGGCTCGCACATCGGGATGACCCGGGCCCTGGAGGCGTTCGCGGCCCTGGCGGTCCGGGAGAACCAGCTGGAGCGGGCCGTCCAGCTGAACGCCGCCGCCAGCGCCCTGCGGGAGGCGGCTGGCCTGCCGCCCTGGCCGGGGGCCCGGCGGGAACGGCTGCTGGAAGCCGCGCGCGGCCATCTCGCCTCGCCCGTCATCGAGCGGCTGTGGCTCCGGGGTACGGGCCTGGACACCGAAACGGCCGTGGCGCTGGCCCAGCAGGACCCCTCCGGGCCCGCTGACCAGGTGTGCGCTGACCAGGTGTGCGCTGACCAGGTGCCCGCCGACCAGGTGCCCGCCGATCCGGCCTCGGGGTCCGTGACGCCCGCCGGCCCGCCGGCCGGGGCGGCCGGACCGGCCGGGGCGTCGCCCGGCAGCCTCACCCGGCGCGAGCGGGAGGTGGTGGGGCTGATCGCGCGGGGCTGCAGCAACAAGGCGATCGCCGCGGAGCTGGTCATCAGCCCGGCCACAGCCGCCCGGCACGTGGCCAACATCTTGGCCAAGCTCGGCTTCGCCTCGCGCACCCAGGTCGCCTGGTGGGCCGCCGACCAGCCATCCCCCCGCTCAGCCGGCACCGCCGCGGAATCCACGTCCGCCGGCCGAGCCCGGTCCCGTCAGTAGTAGTAGGGGAACCGGTCCCAGTCGGGGGACCGCTTCTCCAGGAAGGCGTCCCGGCCCTCGACCGCCTCGTCGGTCATATAGGCCAGCCGGGTGGCCTCGCCCGCGAACACCTGCTGGCCCACCAGCCCGTCGTCGATCAGGTTGAATGCGAACTTCAGCATGCGCTGGGAGGTCGGGCTCTTGCCGTTGATCTTGACCGCCCACTCCAGCGCGGCCTGTTCCAGCTCCGCGTGCGGCACGACCGCGTTGACCATGCCCATCCGGTGCGCGGCCTCGGCGTCGTAGGTC
>DASWVA010000115.1:0-6340 GCA_036401415.1 Streptosporangiaceae bacterium | reverse complement strand
GATGACCACCGGTCCACGATCATGATCGGCCGGACGCTGCTGCAGCAGGCCGTCCCGGTCACGTTCGGCCTGATCGCGGCGGGCTGGCTGGAGGCGCTGGCCGAGGCCCAGGCGGGCCTGGCCCGGGTCCGCGCGCACCGGCTGGCCGTCCAGTTCGGCGGGGCGGCCGGCACGCTGGCGGCCCTCGGCGACGACGGGCCGCGGGTGGCCGCGCTATTGGCTGAGGAGCTGGGCCTGCCCGCGCCGCGGCTGCCCTGGCACACCAGCCGGCTGCGGATACTCGAGCTGGCCGCGGCCCTGGCCGGCGTGGACTCCGTGCTGTCGAAGATCGCGCGCGACGTCACCCTGCTGGCCCAGACCGAGGTGGCCGAGGTGGCCGAAGGCGAGGTTGAAGAAGGCGAGGCCGCAGGCGCGGCTGGGGGGGCCGCCGCGGCCGGGGACACCCGGGCGCCGCGGCGCGGCGGCTCCTCGGCCATGCCGAACAAGCAGAACCCGGTGGCCGCCATCGCCATCCTCGGCTGCGCCAAGCGGGCGCCCGGCCTGCTGGCCACGCTGGCCGCGGCCGGGGAGCAGGAACACCAGCGGGCCGCGGGCGCCTGGCACGCCGAGTGGGAGCCGCTGGCCGACCTGCTCACCGTGACCGGCTCGGCCGCGTCCTGGGCCGTGGACCTGCTCGGCGGCCTGACCGTGGACCCGGCCCGGATGAGCGCCAACCTGGCCGCCGCCCGCGGCCTGCCGCTGGCCGAGCACCTCGCCTCACTGCTGGCCGGCCAGCTGGGCCGGGCGGCCGCCCACGATCTGGTGGCCGAGGCGAGCGCCCGCGCGATGGCCCAAGGTATCCCGTTGCGGGACGCCCTGCTCGGCGAGCGCGGGCCGGCCGGGACGCTGGCGGCGGCGGGGATCACGGCCGGGCAGATCGACGCGGCGCTGGACCCGGCCCGCTACCTCGGCGCCGCCGCCGAGTTCACCAGCGCCGCCCTGGCCGCCCACGACCGTTTCCTTCCGGAGGGAAGCTGAACCATGGATGACGCCGACCGCGCTCAGCGGGGCATGTCCGTCCGGCGTGAGGTGCTCGGCGACGACCACGTCGACCGGGCGCAGGCCGGCACGACCCCGTTCACCGCGCCGTTCCAGGACCTCATCACGCGGTACGCCTGGGGTGAGGTATGGGCCCGGCCCGGCCTGTCCCGGGCCGAGCGCAGCCTGGTCACGCTGACCGTGCTGGCCGCCCTGCAGCACGAGGGTGAGCTGGCCATGCACGTCAAGGCGGCGCTTCGGAACGGGCTGAGCCCCGGGCAGATCCAGGAGGTACTGCTGCAGGTGGCCATCTACGCGGGCGTGCCCACGGCCAACCGGGCCTTCGCCATCGCCCAGCGCGCCCTGTCCGAAGCCGGCCAGGAGACGGGTGACCAGGAGACGGGTGAATAGTCCAGTCTCGACCGGCTCAACGGCGGTCGGTATCGTGCGGAGGTCGAACGAGTGCACCCCGCGGTCACCAGTGCGTGGCCACGGAGAAGCGGCACGGCGTGAGGGGAGCGGGACCAGATGACCGTTGACGTGAGCCCCGGTGGCCTGGCGCTGCCCTCCTACGGCCGTCCGCGCGGCGTCCACCCGCCGCTGGACTTCACCGGGTACCGGTCGACCGCGCTGCGCCATCCCAAGCAGCCCCTGGTGCTGCTGCCTCAGCGGCTGACCGAGGTGACCGGGCCGCTGCTGGGCGAGGGCCTGATCACGCCGGCCGACACCGACCTCACCAGCGGGCACCCCGGGGAACCCCAGGGCCAGCGCATCATCCTGGCCGGCCGGGTCCTGGACTCTGACGGGCGGCCCATCCCGGACACGCTGGTCGAGATCTGGCAGACCAACGCGGCTGGCCGTTACCGGCACTCCCGTGAGCATCATCCGGCCCCGCTGGATCCCAACTTCACCGGCGTGGGCCGGGCCATCACCGACGCCGGCGGCAACTACCGGTTCATCACCATCGCGCCTGGCGCCTACCCGTGGGGCAACCACCACAACGCCTGGCGGCCGGCCCACATCCACTTCTCACTGTTCGGCCGGGCGTTCACCCAGCGGCTGGTGACCCAGATGTACTTCCCGGGCGACCCGCTGCAGCCGATCGACCCGATCTTCAACTCGGTGCCGGACCCGCGGGCCCGCGAGCGCATGGTGGCCCGCTTCGACATCGACCTGACCCAGCCCGAGTGGGCCCTCGGCTACCGCTGGGACATCGTCCTGCGCGGCCAGCACGCCACCGTCTTCGAGACCGAGGTTGACGATCATGACTGAAGGGATCACCCCGAGCCAGACGGTGGGGCCGTTCTTCGCGATGCGGCTGCCCTGGCCGGACGGGCCGTTCGTGGTGCCGGAGGACACCCCCGGCGCGATCACCATCGTCGGGCGCCTGTACGACGGGGCCGGGAACATCGTCCCGGACGGCCTGGTGGAAACCTGGCAGGCTGACCCGGACGGCCGGTTCGCCCACCCGGACGACCCGCGCGGCCCCTCGGCGGCCGGCTACCAGTCCTTCCGCGGCTTCGGCCGCTGCCCCACCGCCCCGGACGGCTCCTACCGGATCGTCACCCTCCAGCCCGGCCCGCTGCCGGCCCTGGACGGCCAGGGGGCGGATCGGGAGGTCACCGAGGCCCCGCACCTCGACGTCTCCGTGTTCGCCCGCGGTCTGCTGGACCGCCTGGTCACCCGCATGTACTTCCCCGGCGAGACCGCCGCCAACGACGCTGATCCCGTCCTTCGGTCAGTAGAGGATCCCCGGCGGCGGCAGACGCTCATCGCGCGGGCCGAGCCCGCCGATCCCGGCGACCCGGACGGGCCCGGCGCCGTGCTGCGCTTCGACATCCGGCTCCAGGGTGACGGCGAGACCGTCTTCTTCGATGTCTGAGCGGCTGGCCGCCTCGCTGGAAGGCCCGGACGGTGCTCCCGTGGTTGCCCTCGGCACGTCGATCGGCACCCATCAGGGCCTGTGGGACCCGCAGGCGGCCGTGCTCGGGCGGCGGTTGCGGCTGCTGCGGTTTGAGTTCCGCGGGCACGGGCCGGCCGGTGCCCAGTCCCCGGCGCCCCCCGGCCCCTACACCATCGCCGAGCTCGGCACCGACGTGCTCAGCCTGCTCAACCGGTACGACCTCGGCCAGGTCGCCTACTGCGGCGTGTCGCTGGGCGGGATGGTCGGGATGTGGCTGGCCGCGAACGCGCCCGAGCGCATCACCCGGCTCGGGCTGTGCTGCACCTCGGCCCACATGCCGCCCGCCTCGATGTGGCAGGACCGGGCGGCCACGGCCCGGTCGCAGGGCCTGGGCCCGCTGGCCGGACCGGTCATCGGCCGCTGGTTCACGCCCCCGTTCGCCCGGGGCCACCCGGAGGCGGTGGCCCGGGTCTCGGCCATGTTCACGGCGACCAGCCCGCGGGGGTACGCGGGCTGCGCCGAGGCCATCGCGGCCATGGACCAGCGCCGGTCGGTCGCGGCCATCACGGCTCCCACCCTGGTCATCGCGGGCGAACAGGACCCCTCGACGCCGCCGTGGCACGGAGCCCAGCTCGCCCGGGCCATTCCCGGGGCCGCGTTCACCGTGATCCGCGGCTCAGCGCACCTGGCCAACTACCAGACCCCGGGTCCGGTCACCGCCGCCCTGGCCGCCCATCTGGCTCCCCTGCTCGCCTAGCCGCCCGCCGCCCGTTCGGCGGTCCCGCGCAGTTTGCGGCATGCTGGGCGGGAGAATTTCAGCCGCTGAAGGGAGAACCGAATGCTGCCCTGGTCGGCAGACCTGGCCGGACGCATCGACGAGCACGTGGTCACCAGCGAGCTACTGCGGGACAACCCGCTGGGTGACGCGCACGAGCGGCCGCTGCTCGTCTACACGCCGCCGGGATACGACGACGATCCCGGCCGCCGCTACCCGGCCGTCTACGTCATCCAGGGCTACACCGGGCACGTCGCCATGTGGCGCAACCGGTCTCCGTACCGCCGGCCGTTCCCGGAGACCGCGGACGCGGTGTTCGCCCGCGAACAGGCCCCGGCCGCCGTGGTGGTGTACGTCGACGCCTGGACCCGGTACGGCGGCAGCCAGTTCGTGGACTCGCCGGGTACCGGCCGCTACCACTCCTACCTGTGCGATGAGATCGTGCCCTGGGTCGACGGGCACTACCGCACGCTGGCCTCGGCGCCGCACCGGGCCATCATGGGCAAGTCCAGCGGCGGATTCGGCGCGATGATCACCCCCATGCTGCGGCCGGACCTGTTCGGTGCCCTGGCCACCCACTCCGGGGACACGCTGTACGAGTACTCCTACATCCCGGAGTTCGCCAAGTCCGCCCGGCACCTGCGGGACTACGACGGCGACATCTGGCGCTGGTGGGACAGCTTCACGTCCCGGACCTCCTTCACCCAGCCCGAGGACCACGACCTGCTCATGCTGCTCGGCGTGTCGGCCTGCTTTTCCGCCCGCGAGGACGGCTCGGTCGAGCTGCCGTTCGACCCGGCCACCGGGCAGCTGCGACCGCACGTGTGGCAGCGCTGGCTGGACTGGGACCCGGTGCGGATGGCCCCGCGGTACGCGGAAGCCCTGGCCACCCAGCGCGGCATCTGGATCGACGCCGGCATCCGGGACGAGTGGTTCCTGGATCTGGGGGCCACGGCGTTCCGGCGCACCCTGGGCGACCTCGGCATCAGTGACGACGTCATCAACTTTGAGCTGTTCGACGCCACCCACATGGGCATCGACTACCGCTATCCGCTGTCGCTGGCCTGGCTGTGCCACCGCATCACGGAATGACGGGTTCCTTAACTCCTTATGGAAGTGTGAACCGCCCACGGCGCCGTCGCGTGACCCGCTTGAGTGATCCCACTGGGTCGACGTGAATGGAGACGTGTGATGCGCAATCGCGGATGGGCTGCGGCCGGGACCGCTACCGGGTTCGGCGGGCTGGTGCTTCTGCTGGCCGCGTGCGGTAGCTCGGCCACCAGCACCGATGCGGGGGCCGCCTACGGCGGGTCCGGCACGAGCCCCACGCCGGCGGCTTCGCCCATGTCCGGCGCGGGCACCACCAGCGGCATGGGGACCAGGACCGTCAGCCTGACCATCAAGGCCACCAGGATCGGCCAGGTGCTCACCGACGCCAGGGGGGACACCCTCTACTTCTACGCCAAGGACGCCAAGGGCGGGCCGTCCACCTGCACCGGCGCCTGCGAGACCGCGTGGCCGCGGGTGCCGGGCCAGGCGGTCGCGGCGCCCGGGGTCAGGTTCGCCGGCGTGCTGGGCAGTGTCACGAACCCGGGCGGCGCCGTCCAGGCCACCTACAACGGCTACCCGCTGTACACCTACGCCGACGACATGGCTCCCGGCCAGACCATGGGCAACGGCGAAGGCGGCGTATGGCACGTCATCACCGGCTCCGTTCTCACCGCGGCTTCGTCCTCCCGGGCCAGGATGAGCTCGCCCAGCGCCACACGGTCCGCGTCCGGCACGGGCGGTGGCTACGGGACCGGCTATGGCACCGGCACCAAGGTCGGCTCCACCGCGTCCGGGCCATCGGGTACGGCAGGCGCGGCCACCCGCACCACCCACACCGCGCCCGCCCCCCCGCCGAGCGTCGCGCCCGCCCCGCCGAGCACCCCGGCCGCGCCCGCGCCCGCGCCGACGTCCTCCGTCAACGGCGGCGGCTGCGGCTCCGGGGCCTGCTGGTAACGTCAGGCGCCATGAGGCTCGCCACCATCACCACCCCGGCCGGACCCCGCCTGCACGTCCGGGGCCGCAGCGGTTACGTCGACGTCGCCGAGGCCACCGGCAACAACCGGTACGCCGCCGTCCAGGGGCTGCTCGACGACGGACCCGCGGGACTGGAAGCGGCCCGGACCGCGGCGGCCGGGGATGGGCGCGAGTATGAGGAGCGGCTCTTCGGCCCGGCCGTACCCGCCCCGCGGGTCATTCACTGCCTGGGCCTGAACTACGCCGACCACGTCGCGGAGGGCGGCCGGGAACTGCCCACGTTCCCGAACGTGTTCATGCGCAGCCCGGAGACCGTCATCGGCCCGTACGCCGATCTGGTCGTCCCGGCGCTCACCGACGGCTACGACTACGAGGGTGAGGTCGGCATCGTCATCGGCGCGGGCGGCCGGTACATCCCGGCCGATGAGGCCATGGCCGCCATCGCCGGGTTCACCGTGCTGAACGACGCGTCCGCACGCGACTGGCAGCGCGCCGCCAGCCAGTGGATCCCGGGCAAGAACTTCGACGGCTCGATGCCGCTGGGGCCGGAGATCGTCACCCCCGATGAGGTCGACATCCTCGACACCCAGCTCACCACCACGCTGAACGGCGAGGTCATG
>DASWVA010000114.1:0-6326 GCA_036401415.1 Streptosporangiaceae bacterium | reverse complement strand
GTCGAGGCCGGCGGGAGTCAAGCCGGTCCTGGACACCTTCCAGGTCTCCCGGGTGACGATGGCCCGCGTCGAGGCCGGCAAGTTCTGACCACACCCGGCACCCAGCGGGGCAACAACGTGCGGGCCGCCCTCACCCGGGGTGGCCCGCACGGCCGCGTCCCGCCCGCCGTAGTCGCGGTGGCGGTCGCGCCCGAGGGCGCGGGCCGGGTTGGTACCCGCCGGGGGCCTCGACCTCGCGGGCATCGGCGATCTGACCGGGGAACGCCCTAATCGGTAAGAGCGACAGCCAGGAGATCAGTTGGACGAGAAACAGGCGGCTGCCTTCGGGGCATTCGTCAACGAGTCCGGCGGTGCGTTGCTGAGGACGGCGGTGTATCTCACGTCTGACCTGCACGTTGCCGAAGACGTGTATCAGGAGACCATATACCAGCTCTCAAAGCGGTGGCCGAAGGTTTACAGTCCCCTGGCGTTCTGCCGCCGCGTCATGCACAACCTCGTCATCGACCGGGCGCGCGCGCAGCGGCGACGACCGCGCGAGCTGGAGCTCAATGAGAGGTTCGACAACCGTGACCCCCGCTGCGGGGATGGTGCCGCGGCGGTCGAACTGCGCCCAGCGCTGTTCTCCGCGCTCGCCACGCTGACCGCGCAGCAGCGGGCGGTGGTGGTATTGCGCTATGGCGACGATCGCAGCGCGAACGAGGTCGCCGTCCTCCGGGGCGTCTCCACCGGCACGGTCAAGAGCACCGCTTCTCGGGCGATGGCGCGGCTGCGGACGCACCCGGCCCTCATCGGCCTGTTCGCGACGACCGAGACCAGCCCCATCCCGGAAGCGTTTTCAGTGAATAGGACTGAAAATGCTGCCCCCATAGCGGATTCTTGAAACGGCTGTGACCGCGGGTACTGGTGGGCGGGCCGGGCGCGGGGGCCAGGTGCGCGGTGGAGCCAGGGCTCAGGCCAGTTGCCGCAGGGCGGTCTCCAGGGACGGCGCCGCCCGGTCCCGGGCGGACATCATGGCCACCGGCAGCGGCCAGGCGATGGCCAGGTCCGGGTCGTCGAAGGCGATCGACACGTCCTCGGCCGGGTCGTGCGGGCGGTCGATGCGGTAGGAGACGTCGGCCGGATCGGTCAGGGCCTGGAACCCGTGCCCGCAGCCGGCCGGGATGTAGAGCGAGACCGCTTCGGTGTCCCGCAGCTCGAAGGTTTCCAGGTTGCGGTAGGTCGGCGAGCCGGGCCGCAGGTCGACCACCACGTCGAACACGGCTCCGTACGAGCAGCGCACGAGCTTGGCTTCACCGGCTCCGCGCCGGGTGTGCATGCCCCGGACCACTCCCCGGGCCGACCGGGAGATGCTGTCCTGGGTGAATCCGGCCGGGTCGATACCCGCGGCCCGGACGTCCCCGGACTCGAAGGTCCGGGAGAAGAATCCGCGCTCGTCGGCGTGCGGCGACGGCCGGAACAGATAGGCCCCGGCGATCCGGGGCACCGGGGAGACGTCCAAGACGGGGCTCCTCTCAGGGCCGGGCCGAGCAGAGGAAGAAGTACTCCACCGCCAGCTTCGGGCTGACCCACGGGATGCTGGCGTTGAGCCGCATGTTCGCGGCCTTCAGGATCGGGCGGCGGGGCTCGGAGTGCCGCCAGTTGTGGGAGGTCGGCAGGGACCGCTGGATGGTGAAGGACCGTTCCAGGTCGCGCCGGAAGTCCCGGATCGGCTGGGTGTTGTTGTAGGGCCAGTACACTTCGCGGTCCCGGTGACCGAAGTTGACGTAGGAGACGATGAAGGTCGCGTCCGGCGCCAGGATCCCGGCGATCTCAGCGAACTTCTGCCGCTGGAATTCGCCCAGGTACTCGAAGACGCCCTGGGCCAGCACGATGTCGAACCGCTGGCCCTGGTAGCCGATCGGGCTGGCCAGGAAGTCCACTTCGGCCAGGTCCGGGGCCGGGTGGGGTATCGCGATGTCGATCCCGTGGTAGGTGATCGACGGGGCCAGCAGGTCCCGCAGCGCGGCCGGCCCGCAGCCGACGTCAAGCAGGGTCCGGGGCTGGCCCCGGGTCAGCTGATTGATGAGCCGGGCCGCTTTCTCCATCCGGAAGTGCGGCGTGGAGTACTTGAGGTTCTCGGTGCTCCAGAAGTCCTTCTTGTAGTACCGGGCGGCCGGGTTGTTCACGCAGGCCCCTCGCTCAGGGCGGCCACCGGCTCCGTGCGGTCCGGGCCGGTCACCGGGATCAGCAGCGCGGACAGCGCCGCGAACTGCTGCCCGAGCAGCCGGGCGTTCTCGGCGTTGCGCCCGGCGATCGCCGTCCGGACCTCGCCCGAGCGTCTTTCCAGCTCGGTGAACTGCCCGATCAGCCGGTTCACGTCCAGGGTGTTGGTGTGCTGGCAGAATTCGCCCAGCCCGGCGTCGGTCATGATGGCCACGTTCTTAGCCGCGTAGCCGATGGAGATGGTCGGCTTTTCCAGCTTGAGGGCGCAGATCACGTTGTGGTAGCGGGTGGCCACCACCACGCCGACCGGCGCCATCGCCCGGGTCAGGTCGGCGAACGAGGTGACGTTCTCGGCCACGACCCAGGTCTCGTCCAGGTCGGGCCGGTGCGCGCGGGCGTCGGCCACGATCGCCTCGACCACGCTGTGGTCCCAGTTGCCGTCGCCGATGAACAGCCGGACCCGGCGCCCCTGGTCGAGCAGCCACCGGGTGAACTGCTGCATCTTGGCCACGTAGGCGTCGCTGATCTCCTGGGCCCGGTCGCGGTCGTCGTTGGTGCCGCGGTAGGCCATCACCCCGAGGCCGACGATCCCCGGGTCGCCCGGCTGGTAGGGCGGCGTCGGCAGCGCGAAGACCAGGTCGGGGTAGACCCGGTCGCGTGACACGCCCACCCCCCGCCGCGCCATGGCGTCGTAGGACTGCTGGTCGCGGTAGGACCGGTAGAACGCGGCCCGGGCGGCCATGTCGAACAGCCAGCGGGTGGCCCGCGGGCTGATCATGTTGGCCCCGACGCTGACCATGGCGACCCTGGTCCCGGTCAGGCGGCCGGACACGCACAGCGAGAACATCGCGTACGGGGTCTGCCACGGCCGCAGCGGAAGGCTGGCCTCCAGCGCGCCCATGCCCGGGACGATCACGGCGTCGTGCCGGCGTACCCACGCGGCGGTCCGGAACGCGTCGACGCCCTTGCCCAGCAGCTTGACCACCTGCCCGGGCAGGCGGGGGACCCGGCCCTCGTACCGCTGCGACCACAGCAGCGGGACGGCGTCGATGCCGAACCTGGCCGTGACCTCCTCCGGCCCCCGGGCCATGGCGTCCACCACGGCGTCCGGATGGCTGGCCCGCAGGTACTCCAGGATCACCTCCATGGACGCGTCGTTGCCGATGTTGCCCGAGCCGAGCAGGCCGAACAGCCCCACCCGGGGTGGCCCGGGCCGCCGCCGGCGGTGCGCGCCCGGGGCCTGCCCCCGGCTCACCACGGCCTGCTTCTCTGGCCGGCCACGGCGGCGGCGGCCGACACCAGTGCGGCCGCATCCGGGGTCGCGCGGGGCGCGGACTGGGTCGCCATCGGCTGGCCGGCGCCGGGCCGGGCCCGGCTGGTCAGGTAGCGGGCGAGGTGGCGGTAGCAGGTGCGGCGCTCGGCCGAGGTCAGCGGCGCGTTGCGGATCGCGGCCACGTACCCCCAGACGTACTCGCCGTACAGCCGGGCCACCGGGTGGCGGACCCGGCCGGACCGGCGGGGGTCCAGGTTCGTGCACCGGGCGCGCACCGTCGGGCTGGTCCGCTCGTTGCGCCCGGGATGGTCCCGGCGGAAGTACAGCCAGTCCGGGACCTGGTGGAACGGCCCCTGCAGGGCCAGTTCGGTGATGATCGTCCGGTCCGCGTGGTGGAAGCTGTTCAGCCCCGTGGTCCGGCGCATCACCTCGGTCCGGATGACGCCGCCGGTGTCGTCGCCGCCGTTGGCGAACAGCGTGCTGCGGAACCGTTCCGGCGCCGACGGCGAGGAGGTGTTCAGCGGGTACTCGATCGCCGCCGTCACCTGGCCGGAGCCGTCGATCATGGCGGTCCAGGGGTGAGCCAGCACGGCGTGCGGGTGCTCGTCGAGCGCCTGCACGCAGCGCTCCATCATGTCCCGCGCGTACAGGTCGTCGTGCGAGGCCCACTTGACCAGTTCCCCGCGTGCTTCGGACACGATGAAGTTGTGGTTGGGGGCGATGCCGATGTTGTGCGGCTGGCGGACGTAGCGGATCCGGGAGTCCCGCCGGGCGTACTGCCGGCAGATGTCCGCGGTGCCGTCGGTGGAGGCGTTGTCGGAGATGATGAGCTCGTAGTCGCCGAACGTCTGGCCGAGGAGCGCCTCGATGGCCTGGCCCACATAGTTCCTGCCGTTGTAGACCGGCAGCCCGATCGTCAGCCGGGGAGCAGCGTTCATGTTCCGGCCACCCTTGTCGTCGATATCCTGGTCCGTCTGGGAGCGGGCGACCAGAGACAACCCGCGACCCGTACGACCCTGGACGGACCGGCGTTGATACCAACCGGGGCAGCTTACTTTCCGGGCTCGGCCGTTTACGCAGGGCTCTCACCGGTGGTGGGGACCGGGGCCGGGCTGACGGGGGAGAGCACCATTTTGGTGCAGTGGAACGCCTCGGCGTACGGCGCCCGGCACTCCATGCCGCGCAGTCTGGCCAGGCCCAGGAACACCTCGTCGTCCCACCAGTCGCGGCGGTGCTGCGTCGGGTAGCAGCGGTTCAGCAGCTCGGCTTTGCGCCGGGCGGTGGCCGCGGTGAGCGGGAAATACAGGGCCGGGCGACTCAGGTCGCCGTCCCACTTGGGGATCTCATAGGCCAGGTGCAGGGCGTCGCGGAAAACGGTGGGGATGATCTCGGCGATCGTCCGGTGGTCCTGGTGGGCGTCACCGGCGTGGGGCGCCACGATCAGGTCGAACGGCCCGGCCCCGGCCACCGTCTCCAGCGTCTCTTTGACCGCGTTCCACTGCGCCGGGAACCGGCCCTCGGCCAGGTTGTGCAGGTCGACGGTGAGGCTGGCCCCGGGCAGGAACGCGGTGGCCGCGCCCCGGGCCTCCTGCTGGCGTTCCGGGGTGCCGGTCAGCACGACGTAGTGCACCCGCAGGCCCGGCTGGCTTCCGGCCAGGCTGAGCAGGGTTCCCCCGGCCCCGATCTCGATGTCGTCCGGATGCGCGCCGAGGGCGAGCACGGACAGCGGCCGGTCCGGGGGAGCGGGCAGTTGCAGGGGCAGCATGTGACACACCGTAGCGGTCAGCAAGCACGCTGCCAGATCAGGGCCTTGGCCAGCGCGCCCCACTCGTAGCCGAGCTGGTACGGCCAGGAGGCCAGCGGGATCGGCGTGCCCAGCACGTAGACCGGGCCGCGGAAACAGCGCTCCATCCGCAGCCGGGCCCGGGTGGCCTGCGGGGTGATCGTGATGATCGCCACCGACCGCCAGTGGTAGCGGTGAGCCAGCCGCCCGACGTACTCGGCCTCGCCCCGGGTCGTCCCGGGATCGGGGTTGAAGCAGATCAGCCGGACTCCGGGGACCGGCCGGGGGCAGCCGTACCCGGACCGGGGGGTACCGAGGGAGATCACCAGGTCGGGTGCGCGGTGCTGGGCCGCCAGCCGCAGCGCGCGGCCGAGCGTGCCTCCCGGGGTGTCCAGCGACACCAGCGCGCCCACCCGGGACGGCATCCCGGTGCCGGGCCAGATGAACAGCCGGGCGGTGGCCCCGAGGAACAGCACGGCCACCACGGCCAGCGCGATCAGCCACCGGCGCCGGCGCCCGCTCCGGGGCCGCGCCGCCGGGTCACCGGACGTGGCCGGCGCATCCTCCTCTACCGGCACGGAATGCTTTCCCTCTCGTGGCGTCACGGGACCGCCGGGGCAGCGGCGGCCGGCGGTGGGGGGCGCGTGGTCTGCTACGAATGTAGCGTGCCCGCCGACTACCAGCAGATCCGCGAGGAGAACATCGCCCGGTACGGGTGGGACACCGCCGTGCTGGATCTCCTCGGGCACCTGTACAGCGACCGCACGCACTTCATCTTCGAGCTGATCCAGAACGCCGAGGACGCCGGCGCGTCCGAGCTGTCGTTCACCTTGCACCCGGACCGGCTGGAGGTCCGGCACGACGGCCGCCCGTTCACCGAGGCCGACGTGCGCGGCGTGTGCGGCGTCGCCCAGAGTTCGAAGTCCGGCGACCTCACCCAGATCGGCCGGTTCGGCATCGGCTTCAAGTCGGTGTACGCCTACACCCGGAGCCCGCGGATCTACAGCGCGGGCGAGCGGTTCCGCATCGAGTCCTTCGTGCGCCCGTTCGCCCTCGGCCCGGACCCCG
>DASWVA010000113.1:0-1831 GCA_036401415.1 Streptosporangiaceae bacterium | reverse complement strand
GCGGTCTACCTGCTGATGTCGGTGCTGGGCGGCCTGTACTTCGCGGTCACCGGCTTCATGGGGAAGATCGCCAAGTACGTGCCCACCTACCAGGTCCTCCGGATCGGCACCGACGTCATATCCGGCCACCCGGTCCCGTTCATCGCCTTCGTCGTCATCGGGGCCTGGTTCGCGCTGTTCATGGTCCTGGCCGTGGTCTCGGTCCGGGCCACGGCCGAGACGGTATGACGGCTCGGCCGGGCGTGACAGCATGGCCGAAGCAGGTGAGGAGGCGGCGATCATGGCGGCAGACAGTGAGTGCGCCGGGCCGGACACGAAGGCAGCGGAGTGTTCGGGCACGGCTCCGGGCCGGGACGCCCAGCTGGCCAGCGGCAAGCTCGGCGTCCTGCTCCGCTGGTTCTTCTCCGCGGTCTGGCTGGTGTACCTGATCCAGCCGGTGACCAAGCTGTTCGATCCCCGGCACCTGCACAGCGCGCTGTACCAGGCCGGCGCGGTTGCGCTGATCGTGGCGTTCTGCGTGCTCTACGTCTTCCTCATCGGGACCTGGGAGCAGGACCGGGCCCGCGGCCGGATCGGGCTGGTGGTGCTGGCCGGGCTGGCCGTGGCGGTCAGCCTGGTGTACGGCCCGGACTGGACCTCGATCTTCATCTACGTGTCCTCGGCCGCGGGTTTCATCATCGGGGACCGGCGCCGGGCCCTGCTCGCGGTGGCCGCGATCACCGCCGGTTACGTGGTCCTGTCGGAGATCGTGCACACCCCGTCTGGCGACCTGTGGGCCGAGCTGCTGCCGGTGGCGCTGATCGGCTTGGCCATGATCGGGTTCAAGATGCAGATGGTGCTGAACCATCAGCTGCGGCAGGCCCGCGGGGCCGTGGCCAAGCTGGCCGCCAACGAGGAGCGGCTGCGGCTGGCCCGCGACATGCACGACCTGACCGGTCAGTCGCTGTCCCTGATCACCCTGAAGTCCGAGCTGGCCGTCAAGCGGCTGTCCCGGCTGCCGGCCTCGCCCGAGGCGGACGCGGTGGCCGCCGAGCTCGGCGACATCGGCCGGGTCAGCCGCCAGACGCTGCACGACATCCGCGAGGCGGTCAGCGGGTACCGGCGGCCAACCCTCGCGATCGAGCTCATCACCGCCCGCACCTCGCTGGAAGCAGCCGGCATTCAGCTCGACGACGACCCCGCCCTGATGACCCGGTCCGGCACGTTCGACGCCGACGCGGAGGCCGTGCTGGCCTGGTGCCTGCGCGAGGCCGCCACCAACGTGATCCGGCACTCCGGCGCCCGGCACTGCCACATCCGGCTCACCGAGCGCCGCCATGAGCTGTCGCTGGAGATCACCGACGACGGGCGCGGCGTGGCCGCCGCCACCGGCCGCGACGCAGGTGGCGGTGGCGCCGGGCCGCCCGCGGCGGCCGGGAGCGGGCTGCACAACATGTCCGAGCGGCTGTCCGCGGTCGGCGGCCGGTTCTCGGCCGGCCCGGACGGCCGGGACGGCCCGGGCTTCCGGCTGGTGGCCACGGTGCCGATCGCCCCGGCCGGACCGGCGGGCCGCACGGCTCCCGCTCCCGCCGTAGCCGCCGCGGACGCTAGCGTTCGGTCGTGACCTCCAGCGGCACCACCGGCGAGCCCCGCACCATCCGCCTCCTGCTCGCGGACGACCAGGCCCTGATCCGGGAGGCGCTCGCGGCCTTGCTGTCGTTCGAACCCGACATGGAGGTCGTGGTCCAGGTCGGCCGGGGCGACGAGGTGGTCAGGGCGGCCACCGACCACCACATCGACGTCGCGCTGCTCGACATCGAGATGCCGGGCATGGACGGCCTGGCCGCGGCCG
>DASWVA010000112.1:0-8011 GCA_036401415.1 Streptosporangiaceae bacterium | reverse complement strand
CCTCCTCGTCGGCCCGGACCTCACTGCCGGTGTCGGTGACCGCGCGGGCGATCTTCTTGCGGATCTGGGCCGGGTCGTCGAGCACGTCCACGATGCCCTGCGGCGAGGAGGCCGACTTGCTCATCTTGATCGCCGGGTCCTGCAGGTCGGCGATCCGGGCCGTCGCGGGCAGGATGTACGGCTCGGGCAGGGTGAACGTCGGGCCGAAGCGGTGGTTGAACCGCTGAGCCAGGTCGCGGGTCAGCTCCAGGTGCTGCCGCTGGTCCTCCCCCACCGGCACCTGGTCCGCCTCGTACAGCAGGATGTCCGCGGCCTGCAGGATCGGGTAGGTGAACAGCCCGACCGAGGACTGGTCGGAGCCACCCTTGGCCGACTTGTCCTTGAACTGCGTCATCCGGTTCGCCTCGCCGAAGCCGGTGATGCAGCTCAGCACCCACTGCAGCTCGGTGTGCTCGGGTACGTGGCTCTGCACGAACAGCGTGCACCGCTCCGGGTCCAGCCCGGCCCCGAGCAGCTGCGCGGCCGCGATCCGGGTCCGGCGCCGCAGCAGCGCCGGGTCGTGCTTCATGGTGATCGCGTGCAGGTCGACCACGCAGTAGAACGCGTCGTAGGTGTCCTGCAGCGCCACCCACTGCTTGACCGCGCCCAGGTAGTTACCCAGGTGGAACGAGTCGGCGGTGGGCTGGATGCCGGAAAGCACGCGGGGCTGGTTCATGGCCGGAAGTCTAGTAACGCTGGCGCGGGATCGGCCCGGTGCCCGAGCCAGGGGCACCGACCGAGTTCTGCGGGTCCCGCGGTGCGCCCGGGGCCACCACCACTTCGACCCGCTGGAACTCCTTCAGGTCGGAGTAGCCCGCGGTGGCGATGGTCCGGCGCAGGGCGCCCATCAGGTTCATCGAGCCGTCCGGCACCGCCGACGGGCCGTGCAGGATCTGCTCCAGCGACCCCGCCGTGCCCACGTTGACCCGGACCCCGCGCGGGACCTCGGGGTGGCTGGCCTCGCTGCCCCAGTGGAACCCGCGCCCGGGAGCTTCGGCCGCCCGGGCCAGCGGCGAGCCGACCATGACCGCATCGGCCCCGCAGGACAGCGCCTTGGCCATGTCGCCGCTGCGGGTCATGCTGCCGTCCGCGATCACGTGCACGTACCGGCCGCCGGACTCGTCCAGGTAGTCGCGCCGGGCGGCGGCCACGTCGGCGATGGCGGTGGCCATCGGCACAGCCACGCCGAGCACGGCCGCGGTGGTGTGCCCGGACCCGCCGCCGAAGCCGACCAGCACCCCGGCCGCCCCGGTGCGCATCAGGTGCAGGGCCGCGGTATGGGTGGCGCACCCGCCCACGATGACCGGGACGTCGAGCTCGTAGATGAACTGCTTGAGGTTGAGCGGCTCGGCCCGGCCGGACACGTGCTCAGCCGACACCGTGGTGCCGCGGATCACGAAGATGTCCACGCCCGCGTCGATGACCGCCTTGTAGTAGCGGGCGGTGCGCTGCGGGGACAGCCGGGCGGCGGTGGTCACGCCGGCCTGGCGGATCTCCTCGATCCGGCGGCCGATCAGCTCGTCCTTGATCGGCTCGGCGTACATCTCCTGCAGCCGCCGGGTCGCGGCCTGCTCGTCGAGCTCGGTCACCTCGGCGATCAGCGGTTCCGGGTCGGCGTACCTGGTCCACAGGCCCTCCAGGTCCAGCACGGCCAGGCCGCCGAGCCGCCCGATCCGGATCGCGGTCCGCGGCGACACCACGCTGTCCATCGGGCAGGCGATCAGCGGTGACTCGAACCGGTAGGCGTCGATCTGCCAGGAGATCGAGACCTCCTCGGGGTCCCGGGTGCGGCGGGCCGGCACGATGCCGATCTCGTCCAGGGAGTAGGCACGGCGGCCGCTCTTGCCCCGGCCGATTTCCACTTGAGTCACGGGTCTGGATGTCCTTGCTACGGCCGGCGGCCGCTGTAGTTCGGGGCCTCGACGGTCATCTGGATGTCGTGCGGGTGGCTCTCCTTCAGCCCGGCCGCGGTGATCCGGACGAACTGGGCCTGCTGGAGCTCGGCCAGGGTATGCGCGCCGCAGTAGCCCATCGACGCGCGCAGCCCGCCGACCAGCTGGGTGGCCACCGCGGCCAGCGGTCCCCGGTACGGCACCTGGCCTTCCACGCCCTCGGGCACCAGCTTGTCCTCGCGCAGCACATCGTCCTGGAAGTACCGGTCCTTGGAGTAGGACCGGCCGCCGCGCTCCCGGTTGCGCATCGCGCCCAGCGAGCCCATGCCCCGGTACAGCTTGTACTGCTTGCCGTTGATGAACACCATCTCGCCCGGGGTCTCCTCGCAGCCGGCCAGCAGGCCGCCCAGCATCACGGTGTCCGCCCCGGCCGCGATGGCCTTGGCGATGTCACCGGAGTACTGCAGGCCGCCGTCCCCGATCAGCGGGATCCCGGCCGGGCGGGTGGCCCGGGCCGCCTCGTAGATCGCGGTGACCTGGGGCACGCCCACCCCGGCCACCACCCGGGTGGTGCAGATCGAGCCGGGCCCGACCCCCACCTTGACGCCGTCCGCGCCCGCGTCGACCAGCGCCTGGGCGCCGCTCCGGGTGGCCACGTTGCCGCCGATCACTTCGACCCCGGTGTTGGCCTTGAGCTGGGACACCATGGTCAGCACAGCCGCCTGGTGGCCGTGCGCGGTGTCCACGATGAGGAAGTCCACCCCGGCGTCGATCAGCGCCTGGGCCCGGCCCTTGGCGTCCTCGCCCACGCCGACCGCCGCGCCCACGACCAGCCGGCCCCCCGGGTCCTTGGTCGCCAGCGGGTACTCCTCGCTCTTGGCGAAGTCCTTGACCGTGATCAGCCCGCGCAGCCGCCCGCCGTCGTCGATGAGGGGGAGCTTTTCCACCTTGTGCTGCCGGAGTAGCGCGAGAGCCTGATCGGGGGTCACCCCGACCGGGGCGGTGACCAGGGGCATCTTGGTCATGACCTCGGACACCCGGCGGCCCGGATCGGTCTCGAACCGGATGTCGCGGTTGGTCACGATGCCGAGCAGGGTGTGGTTCTCGTCGGTGACCGGCAGGCCGGAGATCCGGTACCGCCCGCAGATCCGGTCCACGTCCCCTACGGTGGCGTCCGGCGTGCACGTCACCGGGTCGGTGATCATCCCGGCCTCGGACCGCTTGACCACGTCGACCTGCTGGGCCTGGTCCTCGATGGCCAGGTTGCGGTGCAGCACGCCGACCCCGCCGTTGCGGGCCATGGCCACCGCCATCCGCGCCTCGGTCACCGTGTCCATCGCCGAGGAGACCAGCGGCATCTTCAGGCTGATCCTGCCGGTGATGCGGGTGCTGGTGTCCGCCTCGTTGGGCAGCACGTCCGAAGCGGCCGGCAGCAGCAGCACGTCGTCGAACGTGAGGCCCGGCGGGGCGAACTTCTCATCGGTGGTCATGGCACCTTCAGCTTCAGCGGCGTAGCGGGCCCGGGGTTTTGGGCGGGATTACTTCCATCCTAATGAGCGCTCCGCACCGCCCGGGGCGAAGCCTGGGTGACGTCCCGCTATGCCCCGGCACGCCCCGCCACGCCCCGAGGGTCCGCCTCTGGGTTCGCCTCCAGGAGCACAATGGGCACTTCGCGCTTGCTCTTACCGGGACGAAGTTCCCTTTGTCCCGGTTGCGGGGAAGTTGGCCAGCGGCGGCGGCCCGGCAGTAGTCGCAGCTGGTCCGGGTGGACCGGGGGACCCGGGAACGCGAAACGGCGGGCCGGCCCGAGGGCCTGCCCGCCGTCGCGGGTGTTGCGGTTGAACTAGTGCGAGTGACCGTGACCGTGGCCGTGACCATGACCGGCCGTGGCCGAGTCGTCGTCGTCCTCCGGCTTGTCCACCACGAGAGCCTCGGTGGTGAGCAGCATGCCGGCGATCGAAGCGGCGTTCTGGACCGCGGACCGGGTGACCTTGACCGGGTCGATGACGCCCTGGGCGATCAGGTCGCCGTACTCGCCGGTGGCGGCGTTGTAGCCGTGACCCGCGGGCAGGTCCGCGACCTTGGCCGCGACCACGGAACCCTCGGCGCCGGCGTTGATGGCGATCCACCGGCACGGCTCGGCCAGCGAAGCCCGGACGATCTTGACGCCCGTGGCCTCGTCACCGGTGAAGCCGAGGTCGTCCAGCTCGGACGCGATCGTCACGAGGGCGCTGCCGCCGCCCGCCACGATGCCTTCCTCGATCGCCGCCCGGGTCGCCGAGATGGCGTCCTCAAGGCGGTGCTTCTTCTCCTTGAGCTCGACCTCGGTGGCCGCACCGGCCCGGAGCACGCAGACGCCGCCGGACAGCTTGGCCAGCCGCTCCTGCAGCTTCTCGCGGTCCCAGTCGGAATCGGTGCTGTCGATCTCGGTCTTGATCTGCCGGATCCGCTCCTGGATCGAGGACTGGTCGCCCTCGCCGTCGATGATCGTCGTGGCGTCCTTGGACACCACGATGCGGCGGGCGCGGCCCAGGTCGTCCAGGCTGATGTTGTCCAGACGCAGGCCCAGCTCCTCGCTGATGACCTGACCGCCGGTCAGCGTGGCCATGTCGGCCAGCATGGCCTTGCGGCGGTCACCGAAGCCGGGGGCCTTGACCGCGACCACGTTGAGCAGGCCGCGGATCTTGTTCACGACCAGCGTGGACAGGGCCTCACCCTCGACGTCCTCGGCCACCACGAGCAGCGGCCGCTTGGACTCGGCGATCTTCTCCAGCAGCGGCAGGAACTCCGACATCGAGGAGACCTTGCCCTGGCTGATCAGGACGTAGCCATCTTCCAGCACGGCCTCGAGCCGGTCCTGGTCGGTGATGAAGTACGGCGAGATGTAACCCTTGTCGAACTGGAGGCCTTCGGTGAACTCCAGCTCGAGGCCCATGGTCGGGGCCTCCTCGACGGTGATCACGCCGTCCTTGCCGACCTTGCTGAACGCCTCGGCGATCAGCTCGCCGATCTTCTCGTCCTGCGCGGAAACCGTGGCGACGTGAGCGATCTCGCTCTGCTCCTCGACGTCACGGGCCTGGGCGAGGAGCCGCTTGGACACCTCGGCCGCGGCGGCGTCAATACCGCGCTTGAGCGCGATCGGTCCGGCGCCCGCGGCGACGGACCGGAGGCCGTTGTGCACCATGGCCTGGGCCAGCACGGTGGCCGTGGTGGTGCCGTCACCGGCGACGTCGTTGGTCTTGGTGGCGACTTCCTTGGCCAGCTGAGCGCCGAGGTTCTCGTAGTGGTCGTCGAGCTCGACTTCCCGGGCCACGGTGACGCCATCGTTGGTGATTGTGGGCGCGCCCCACTTCTTGTCGATCACGACGTTGCGGCCACGCGGGCCGAGCGTCACCTTCACGGTGTCGGCCAGCTTGTCGACACCGCGCTCAAGCGCGGAGCGCGCGTCCGAGCTGAACTCTAGGATTTTGGGCATTTACTACTACCTCACCCTGCGTTTTTCACTTCAAGTTTCGCGTTATGAACACGCGGCAAGGGCGCCCGGCCACACCTTGGCGGGCCCGGCGCCCTCAGCCGTGCATTCGCTGCGTTGTGCTTACTTCTCGACGACAGCGAGGACGTCACGAGCGGAGAGTACGAGGTACTCCTCGCCCGAGTACTTGACCTCGGTGCCGCCGTACTTGCTGTAGAGCACCACGTCGCCGACCTTGACGTCGATGGGGACGCGCTTGGCGCCCGCATCGTCGAAACGGCCGGGACCCACGGCCAGGACTTCGCCCTCCTGGGGCTTCTCCTTGGCGGTGTCCGGGATCACGAGGCCGGACGCCGTGGTCTGCTCCGCTTCGAGCGTGCGGACCACGATCCGGTCCTCAAGTGGCTTGAGAACAACTTTGGTGGCGGTCGTCATTAGGCTGACCTCCCCCTCTGGAAGGATAAAAGGTGAACTGCTAGAGAGGGCGACAACACGGCGGCCTGCCGTCGCGGGTTTCAGACTGCCTCGTCGCATTAGCACTCTGGTTGCCCGAGTGCTAGTCCGACAGTATCCAGGTCGCAGCGGCTCGTCAACATGGGGGCCGCCCGGTAACCTTCTGGCCACGGTTTTAACTATATGTGCTCGTGCGATTACGGCGCGCTACTAGCGTGAGCGCGCGGCGCCGGACCCCCGCGGCATGTGCAGGACGTGGGCTCAACCGGCCCGCCCAGCCGGGCACCGGGCCGGCGAGCGGTACCACCCTGGCTAAGAGGAGCATCCCCCATGGATCAGTCGGCGAACTACCTGTTGCCACGCGGCGGCCAGTCCGGCGCCGCCGACCGGATGCGCGAGCTGCTCGCGCGCACGGTCCAGGACCACGTGTCGGACCAGCGGTCGCACGCCAGCGCACTGGAGGAGATCCGCAAGCACCTGGAGGGCCTGGAGTGGCTGGTCAAGGAGGTCCGGGAACACGAGCTGACCGACCTGGCCAGCCAGCTGGCCGCGCAGACCGAAGCCATGCGGCGCCAGCTGGCTGAAGCCCACCAGACCGCGCCGCTCTGGGCCGAGTCGCTGCCCGGCCACCTCCAGTCGCTGGCGGCCCAGATGATGCCGGTGGCCGAGCTGCCCTCGCTGCGATCCGACCTGGGCGTGATGGCGGAGAACGTCGACCAGGTGCTGCCCCGGCTGGAGGCCATCTGCACGCTGATCAGCCAGGCCAAGGACATGCTGAAGGTCCAGGAGCAGCGGCTGAACGGCCTGCAGCAGCACGGTGGCCAGCTGCAGCAGAGCCTGGAGGCCACGGCGGGCCGGTTCGCCCGGCTGGACAAGGCCCTGGCCGAGCTGTCCCAGCGCGCGGTGTACCTGGACAAGGAGCTTTCGGCCATCAGGGGCCGGATCGACCAGGGGTTCGCGGCCCAGACGGCCCGGTTCGACCAGGGCCTGGCCGCGCAGTCGGAGCGGCTGGAAAACCGGCTCGATCAGGGCCTTTCCGAGGCGGCCGCGAAGGCGGGCGAGCTGGCGGGCACGGTGTCCGGGCTGACCGGGCAGGTGGACCTGGTGGGTGGCCAGGTCCAGGTGGCGCAGGGCCGGCTGGAGCGGCTGGACGAGCGGCTGGGTGACACCGACGACAAGGTCAGCACGGTGGACAACAAGCTGGGCGCGATGGACGCCAAGCTGACCGGGACCGATGGCAAGGTCGGGGCGCTGTCCAACCGGATCGACCGGCTGGACGACCACATCGGTGACACCGACGACCGGATCGGGCTGATCAACGAGCGGATAGCCGCCGTGGATGAGCAGCTGGGGACGATCAGCAGCCAGGTCGCGACGGTCAGCGAGCAGGCCAGCGAGCGCTTCGGCGGCCTCGATGAGCACATCGCCACGGTGGGCGGCACGCTGAGCGCCCACATCACCGCGGTCGACGAGAAGCTGGACGGGCACATCGCCGCCGTCGCTGACCTGATGGGCGGCCTGGACGGCCGGATGGAGAACCTGTACGCCCGGCTGGACGGGCTGAACACCCTCATCGGCGTCCAGGCGGACCGGATCGGCCAGGTGGACGAGCACATCGGCTCGGTCGATCACAAGATCGGCTCCCTGGACGGCCGGATGGACGGCCTGGACGGGCGGCTGGAAGGGGTCGGCGGGCGGATCGAGGGCATGGGCGCCAAGTTCGAGGCGGTCGACGGCCGGCTGGACTCGGTCACCCGGCAGCTCGGGCAGCTGCCCACCTCGCTCGGGCTGGATGAAGCCCAGCACCGGATGGACGAGGCGGCCAGCAGGTCCGCGTCCGTGCTGTCGGACCGGCTCGACGCGCTGGAGGACCGGCTGGCCCAGGTGCTGTCGCCGCTGTCCGACGAGCTGCGGACGCGGCCGGGTCACGCCGAGGTGGAAGAGGTCGTGACCAAGGTGGTGAACGCGGTGCAGTCTGAGATGGCCGGCCGGCTCAACTCACTGGAAGAGACCGTGCTGACGCTGGCCGAGGCGTTGCTGCGACCGGGGCGGCGGGCCGTACCGGACCATCGGACGAGCAGGAGTAACGGCGGCGGCGAGCCGGGCGGCCCGGTCCGGCCGTCCCGGGCCCGCGCCCGCGCCCGCGGCCGGGGCC
>DASWVA010000111.1:0-11552 GCA_036401415.1 Streptosporangiaceae bacterium | reverse complement strand
GGGCCGAGGGCCAGCACGGCCAGGAAGCAGAGACAGCCGCCCGCGGCGATCCCGACGAAGCCACCCGCGCCGTTCACGTGCTGCAGGCCCAGGCAGGTCGCGAAGATCCCGGCCGCGGACAGGACCACGGCCAGGGTGACCCGCAGCCGGCCGATCCGGCCCGTGACCGGAGCCTCGTCCTCGCGGCCGAGCGCGGCGACCGGTGCGACCCGGGTGGCCGACCGGGCCGGCAGCAGCGCGGCGGCCAGCGTGACGGCCACGCCGGTGGCCATCGAGATCAGCGCCGCGGTGGGGCTGAGCACCACCGGCCCGGCCGGGACCGGCGCGCCGAACGCGGTGAAGAGCCGCTGCAGGCCCCAGCCGAAGCCCAGGCCGGCCGCGGTCCCGGCCGCCGACGCGACCAGCCCGGTCAGCAGCGACTCCAGCAGCGTGCCGCCGAACACCTGGCCACGGCTGGCGCCCACACAGCGCAGCAGGGCCAGTTCCCGGCCGCGCTGGGTGACCACGATGCGCTGGGTGTTGTAGATGACGATGCAGGCCACCGCCAGCGCGATCAGCGCGAAGACCAGGATGCCGTGGTGAACTGCTGGGTGAAGTGCACCGCGGCGCTGGCCTCGGAGTTGGCCAGCTGTTTCCCGGTCAGCACCTGGTCCCCGGCCAGGCCGGACCGGGCCCGGAGCCGGCCCGCCAGGGTGGCCTGGGAGACGCCCGGAGCCGCCCGGGCCACGATCTGGTCGTAGCCGGGCCGTCCGGTGACGTCGAACGCGGTCGCGGTCGCGAAGGCGGCCACCGTGGCGTTGCCGTTGGAGTGGTTGACCCCGAAGTCCAGCGTCCCGGCCAGGGTGAACGCCCGCACCTGGCCCGTGTGGTCCACCACGCGCACCGTCTGGCCGAGCCGGAAATGCTCGTCGGCCGCGGTGGCCTGGTCCACGGCGACCTGGCCAGCGGAGCGGGGCAACTGCCCGGACGCCACCGTGAAGCCGCGCAGCGCGGGATCGGCGGCCACGTTGACCCCGATCCCGCCAGCCTGGCCGTTCTGGATGACCTTGCCGTCCGGCCCGAGCAGCGGGGCCGCGCCCACCAGCCGCCCGGCCGCAGTGGCGGTCCCCCGGGTAGCGGCCACCGCGGCCAGCGCGGCTGGCGGCAGCGACGGTGCGCCGCTGGCGCCCGGCCGGATGTCCTTCCCGGCCATCGCCGCCGGGATGACCGCGGCGCTGACGTTCCTGGCCCCGGCCGCGAAACCGTTGAAGAAGGCCCGGTTCATCGACGCCCCCATGACCAGGGTGCCACTCACGAACGCGACCCCCAGCGCGGTGGCCAGCGACGACAGCGCCAGCCGCGCGGTGCGGTACCGCAGGCCCGACAGGGTAACGCGGAACATCCGGCTCACTCCCCGGCCTGCTTGAGGTGGTCGAGCACCGACTCGGGGGTGGGCGCGGCCAGCTCGCCGGCGATCCGGCCGTCGGCCAGGAACACCACCCGTCCCGCGTAGCTGGCCGCGACCGGGTCGTGCGTGACCATGACCACCGTCTGATGCAGCTCCCGGACGCAGGACCGCAGGAAGCCGAGCACCTCGGCGCCGCTGCGGGAGTCGAGGTTGCCGGTGGGCTCGTCAGCGAAGATCACGTCCGGACGGGTGATCAGGGCCCGGGCGCAGGCCACCCGCTGCTGCTGACCGCCGGACAGCTGGCTGGGCCGGTGGCCGAGCCGGCCGCTCAGGTCCAGCGCGCCGATCACGCGGTGCCACCAATCGGGGGCGGCCCCCGTACCGGCCAGGCCGAGCGGCAGCCGGATGTTCTGCTCGGCGGTCAGCGTAGGCAGCAGGTTGAACGACTGGAACACGAATCCGACCCGCTGGCGCCGCAGCCGGGTCAGTGCCCGGTCGCTGAGTCCGGAGATCTCTGTCTCCCCGATCCGCACCGACCCGGACGTCGGAGTGTCGAGCCCGGCCAGGCAGTGCATCAAAGTGGACTTGCCGGAACCGGACGGCCCCATGATCGCGGTGAATTCGGCGGCCCCGAACGCCACCGTGACCCCGTCCAGGGCGTGGACCGCCGTGTCGCCGGCGCCGTACCGCTTGACGAGACCGGTGGCGGACAGCGCGGTCTGCGCGGGCGCGAGTACTCCAGGATGCATCGCTGATCTCCTTGCCGCAGTGCGAGCCGAGATGACGGGGGCGCGGTGCCCCCGACCGGCACGCTAGGCGCGGGGCCCCGGCCGCCGCGTCGGCTCACAATCTGGTCTTAAGGTCGCTCCCCGGGCGGTCACCGACGCCTCGCCTCCACCGGGAGGATGACCCCCCGCCGCGCGGCCGGGGCCTGGGCCGGATCAGGGTGTGCGCGCCCTGACGATGCCGGTCTCGTAGGCCAGCACCACCGCCTGCACCCGGTCGCGCAGCCCGAGCTTGCCCAGGATCCGGCCCACGTGGGTCTTGACCGTGGCCTCGGACACGTGCAGCCGCCCGCGATCTCGGCGTTAGACCGGCCCGCGGCCACCTGGACCAGCACCTCCCGCTCCCGGCCGGTCAGAGCGGTCAGTTCCGGCGTCGGCGTCCCGCCGGTGGGCAGCAGCGGCACGAACCGGTCGATCAGCCGCCGGGTGGTGGACGGGGCCACCACCGAGTCGCACGAGTGCACGCAGCGGATCGCGAACAGCAGCTCCTGGGTGGGCACGTCCTTGAGCAGGAAGCCGCTCGCCCCCGCCTTCAGCGCGGCGAACGCGTACTCATCGAGGTCGAACGTGGTCAGCATGAGGATCCGCGGGCCGCCGGGCCGGGCGCAGATCCGCTGGGTGGCGGCCACCCCGTCCAGCCGGGGCATCCGCACGTCCATCACCATCACGTCGGTGGCCCGGCGCGCGACGAGGTCGATGGCGGCCAGGCCGTCCGCGGCCTCGCCGACCACCGTCATGTCCTCCTGCGCGTCGAGCACCATCCGAAAGCCGGTGCGGACCAGTTCCTGGTCGTCGACCAGCGCGACCCGGATCGTCACGCCGTCACCGCCGGCCCGGCGAACGGAACCGTGACCGCCACCTGGTAGCCACCGCCGGCCCGCGGCCCGGCCCGGACCGTGCCGCCGTAGATCTCGACCCGTTCGCGCATGCCGGCCAGGCCGTGGCCACCGGGGGCGCCGGTCGCGGCGGCCCCGCGGCCGTCGTCGGTGATGATCAGGACCAGGCCGTCCGGTTCGTAGCGCAGCGCGACGTCGGCCGACGCTCCCGGGCCGCCGTGCTTGCGGGTGTTGGTCAGCGACTCCTGCACCACCCGGTAGGCGGCCAGGTCGGCGCTCCCGGACAGCTCCCTCGGCACGCCCTGCACCGTGCAGGTCACCGGCAGGCCGGCCACCCGGGCCTGGCCGAGCAGCTCACCCAGCTGGCTCATCCCCGGCTGGGGCGTCAGAGCGGCGGGCTGGTCACCGGTGCGCAGCACTCCGAGCAGGCGTCTCATCTCGGTCAGCGCCTGGCGGCCGGTGCGGGAGATCGCGCCCAGCGCCGCGCGGGCCTGATCCGGCTCAGCGTCCAGCGCGAACGCCGCCCCGTCGGCCTGCACCACCATCACGCTGACGTGGTGGGCGATGACGTCGTGCATCTCCCGGGCGATCCGGGCCCGCTCGGCGGCCGCGGCCACCTGGGCCTGAGCGTCCCGCTCGCGTTCCAGCCGCACCGCCCGTTCTTCCAGCGCCTGCAGGTAACCCCGCCGGTACTGCATCGAATCACCCAGCACCCAGGCCAGTGCGACCGGTACCGTGAAGTAGATGATCACCTCGGTGATCAGCGAGGGGTAATGAAAGACCCGGGGCGGGGCCCAGCGGGTGATGGCGGCCAGCGCACCGGCGAAGCAGACGGCCAGGGCGGGCAGCGACGTCCGGCGCGGCCGGTAGGCGGCCACCGTGTACAGCAGCACCAGGAGCGCCAGGTCCGCGAAGATGGGCCGGCTGGCCACCAGGATCTGGAGCGCCCCGGCGCCGGCGGCCACCACGAACATCAGCGCCGGATGCCGGCGGCGGAACACCACCGGAATCGCCATCAGCGCGGCGAGCAGGCCGAACACCGGCCACGTCGCCCGGCGGGCGCCCAGCCCGGCCCCGATGCCCAGCAGGAACACCGCCAGCACGCCGTCCATCAGCCGGGGATGGCGGCGCGGCCAGGCGTAGAGCGCGTGCACGCGGTCAGCGTAGGCCGGGTGTTACGGCGCTGTCGTCCCCCTGGCGGCTGACCCGCCTCATCCTGGTGGCGTACGCGTCAGCTGATCGCGGTGACCAGCAGGCAGGCCGCGGTGGCCGTCTCGGCGACCGCCCCCAGCACGTCGCCGGTGATGCCGCCCAGCCGCCGCGCGGCGTGCTCGCCCAGGGCGGCCGCGGCGACCAGGCCGGCCGCCACCGCGACCGGCAGGATCCATTCCACCGGGACGGCGGCCACCGCCGCGGCCACGAGTATCCCGGCCACGGTGACCGCCAGGGTCACCACGGTCAGCACCACCGCGGTGACCGGCGCCACGCTGCCCGCGACCAGGGCGCCCAGCCCGTCCGGCCGGGCCGGCGGCACTCCGCGGCGGCAGGCCCAGGTGATGGCCAGCCGGCCGGTCACCGCAGCCACGATGACGGCGGCCACCCCGCGGCCGGACGCGTCGGCCTGGGCCAGCCCGGCCACCTGGATCAGCAGCGTGAAGACCAGCGCGACCACGCCGAACGGCCCGATGTCTGACCGGCGCATCACCTCCAGCGCCCCGTCTGCGGGCCGCCGGCTACCCAGCCCGTCGGCCAGGTCAGCCAGCCCGTCCAGGTGCAGGGCCCGGGTCAGCCCGGCCAGTGACCCCACCGCCAGCAGCGCCGCGACCAGCGACCCGGTGTGCAGCAGGTGGCCGGCCACGTACAGCACGGCCGCCGCGATCAGCCCGAGCAGCAGCCCGACCAGCGGTGCCCACAGCACGGCCTGCGCCCATGGCTGCGCGTCCGGGGCACCCGCCCCCGTGGCACCGGCCGCAGCCGTCCCGTCCGGGGCGGAACGTTCAAACTGGTGAGGGGACCCGGGGATCAGGGAACCGGGCAAGATGCTGAGCAGCGTCACCGACAGTCTCAGTCCAGAGCGGCTCATGACCGTTCACCTTAGGGCGAACAAGACCGGCAGGCCGCCGCCTTCCGCCCCCTGTAATCGACACGTACTATCTCAACATGGCGGAATGGTGGTCGATCGAGGTCTTCCACGCCGACCAATCGGCCCGGCGGTGGAAAGACTCCTACGAAGATGCGCTGCTCGAGGCGGCGGTGGCCTACGGGGTGCTCAACTGGGCCTGGCACGAGCACCGAACCGGGGTCGTGCTGGAACTGGAGTTCACCGATGACGCGGCCTGGGAGGCCTTCCGGGCCCTGCCGGCCGTCAGCGCCGCCCTCGACGCGGCCCCCGACCCGGTGAACGGGCTGATCGTCTACCGGGGTCGTGGCGGCACGTCCGGTTCGCGCTGGCCGCGGCGCCGTGGGCCGAAGCCGAGCGCCGGCGCCATGGCCCGGCCCGAGCCGGTCGAGGAGAGGGTCCTGGATCTGGCCGAGAGCGCGCCGCCCGGATTGTGACCGCGCCCGTGCGTGGTTCGTGCGGCGCGGTGAATCCACTGACGCGCACAGGGCAGGATAGGTACATGAGGGATACGCGAGTCACCGCGGATGACCTGCGCGCCGCGATCGAGCGCACGGGTTACTACCCGGGGCTGGTCACCGATGCCGTCTGGTCCTCCCTGGGTGCGGAGCCGGTCACGGCGTTCGTCGTCACGCACGACGCGATCTTCGACCCGGGCATGGAGGTTCGCAGGCACATCACCGTGCTGGCCCTGACCCCTACCCGGCTGATCTACTCCCATACCGATGAGCACCCCGCGGAGGAGCCGGAGGGCCGCCCGGCCGCCGAGACCAGCACCGAGGCCGTGCTGATCTCGCGGGTGTCGTCGGTCGCCCTGACCCGGGTGGTGCCCGACCCGGCGTCCTACGTGGCCGGGGTCACGATGCCCAGCGAGGTGGTGCTGACCATCGGCTGGAACGTGCTGTCGCACGTCGAGCTGGAACCGGCCCACTGCGGTGACGAGAACTGCGAAGCTGACCACGGTTACATGGGCACGATCACCGCCGACGACCTGACCCTGCGGATGAGCGAGGCGGCCGACGGCGAGGACGGGGTCCGCCAGGTGATGTCGTTTGCGGCCGCGCTGTCGGACGCGACCGTGGGCACCGGCCGGTAACCCTTATTAGGGGTGGCGGGGCGGCACGTTGCCCTACCGCTCCCGTAAGTGACAGGATGTCCCGGATGACCCCGGAGCCGAGAACCGCGCCTTTCGTGCCGTCTTACGGCTCCCGGACCCTGGCTGAGCTCGGGGCGTCGATTCTGGCCTCCCTGGGCGGTTCCGGCCCCAACCCGCTCGGACTGCCCGCCACCCGCAAGGCCTGCCTGCTGGTGGTGGACGGGCTCGGCTGGGAGCTGCTGCGTGACCACCCGGCGGCGGCCCCGTTCCTGAACGAGCTGGCCATGAACGCCCAGCCGCTGGCGGCTGGTTTTCCCGCCACCACCGTCACCAGCCTGACCTCGCTCAGCACCGGCTCGGCGCCCGGCCAGCACGGCGTGCTCGGCTACCAGGTCGCGATCCCGGGTGAGCGCCGGCTGCTGAACGGGCTGCGCTGGGACGACCGGGTTGACCCAGAGCGCTGGCAGCCGCGGCCTACGATCTACGAGCGCGCGGTGGCCGCCGGCATCGCCGCCTGCTACGTCGCGCCGCGGGCGTTCCGCGGCAGCGGCCTGACCCGCGCGGCCATGCGCGGCGCGCAGTACCGTCCGGCGGACAGCATGGGCGCGCTGGCCGGTGAGGCCAGGAACGCGCTCCGCGGCGCCGACGACGTTCTGGTCAGCGTGTACCACGGGGACCTGGACGGCACCGGGCATGGTCTCGGGGTCGGCTCGGACGCCTGGTACTACCAGCTCGCGCACGTGGACAAGCTGGCTGAGCAGATCGCCGGCGCGCTGCCCAGCGGCACCAGCCTCTACATCACCGCCGACCACGGCATGGTCGACGTGCCCCCCGAGGACCGCGTCGACGTGGATGACTCGCCGGACCTGCGGGCCGGGGTGACCCTGCTCGGCGGTGAGCCACGGGCCCGGCACGTGTACGCGCACCCGGGGGCCGAAGCCGACGTGCTGGCCGCCTGGCGGGAGGTGCTGGGCCACCGGGCCTGGGTCGTCTCTCGCGAGGAAGCCATCAAGGAGAACTGGTTCGGCCCGGTCGACCCCGGGATGATCCCCCGCATCGGTGACGTGGTGGCCGCCCCGGCAGGCAACTGGGGCATCGTCGCCACCGAGACTGAGCCCCGCGAATCCGCGCTGATCGGCATGCACGGCTCCCTGGTTTCCTCCGACCAGCTCGTCCCGCTGCTGAGTATCTCCGTCAGCTGAGGCTCCCGGTCCGGATCAGCCACGTGAGCGTGCCGGCGATGACGGCATACGTGGCGGGCTGCGGGCCCGCGGCCGTCACCGCGCCCAGGCTCACCCCGGCCGCCACCGCCAGCCGGGCCGCGAGTACAGCGGGCCGGCCCCGGCGGATCCGGCCCAGGCCGCGGCGCTGGCCGGGCAGGTCAGCGCAGGCCTCGCGGCGGCCGCCCACCGTCCGCAGCTCGGTGTAGGCGGCGGCCGCGGCCGCGAACGCACGCGGGTCACCGCCGTCGTCCCGGTCCGGGTGCGTGGCGGCGGCGACCCGGCGCCACGCGGACCGGACCTCGTCGTCGGTCAGGCCGGGCCGGGCCGGCAGGCCCAGGGCGGCAAACGGGTCGGCGCTCATCCGCGCCCCCGCGCCGGGCCGCCGTCCACCTCCGCACCGCCGTCCACCTCCGGACCTCCGGCCACCTCCGGACCTCCGGCCACCTCCGGGCCGAAGGCCTCGTCCAGGATCGCGCCCACCGGGGTCAGCTCCCGTCCGCCATCGACGTGCGGAGCTGTCCCGGTGGCCGGGGCCGTAGCCGCCGGGGGATCGGGGACCCGCGGCGCGGGCGCCCGGGGGAGCGCGGCCGGCGCCGCCACGACTCGTTTGACCTGCACGTACGACACCCCGCCCTGGTACAGGTAGGCCGCCTGCCCCACTCCGAGTCCCCGCACCAGGTCGGGGTCCACCACCGGCGTGAGCTGAACCCGGGAGGTCCCTTCCTCGCTCCAGCCCGCTTTCCCCGCCAGCCGCCGCGAGCTGTCCACCGCCCGGCGCCCCCCGGCCAGGCCGGTGACCGGGTCCGGGTGCGGCGTGCGGAGCAGCCAGATCCCGCCTTCGGCGGTGGCCGCGATGCGGTACCGCTCGTCTTCGTCGGCGGCCAGGCCCGGCCATGACTGGGCCGAGACCTGCACCGCCAGCCCCAGCGAACGCGCCCGCTCGTACAGCGCCCAGATCGGCAGCCGCCGCGACACCGCGCTGAACTCGTCGACGGCCAGGAGCACCTCGGCGTCCTGGCCGGGGCCGGTGATGTAGCTGGTCAGCAGGTCCACCAGCGCGCGGGCCTGAGCTTCGGCGACCCGGGTGTCCGCGGTGCCCTCCAGAATGCAGTACCAGACGTCGGCATCGCCGAAGGTGCCCGGCGCGTCGAACCCCGGCCCGAGCCGGCGCCACAGCGAACGGAACCGCAGCGCCACGTCGGCGATCAGACCCGTGCCCGAACCCAGCGTGGCCAGTTCCTCCGCATGCCCGGGCCCGGCGTAGGCAGAGGTGAGCCAGTCCAGGTCCAGGCGGCCCAGGAAGTCCGCGGACCCTGTGGGCGGCCCGCCGGGTGCCTGCACGACCAGGGCTACGACCGCCTCCATCACGTCGGCGTAGTAGGCCGCCGACCCGGTGCCGTGCTCGATCAGGTCCAGCAGAGTGCTGGTCAGCCGGTCCGGTGGCAGGTCCCACAGGCGCAGCGCGGCGTCGTCCGGCCAGATCGCGGTGGAGCGGGCGCCAGCGTCACGGAGCACCCGGCGGGCCCGGTCGGCGACGCGGCGGGAGTCCGCGCCGCCCTTGCAGTCCAGCACCACCAGCAGCGGCCGCCGCCCCGTCCCGGCCGCCTGCCGGGTCAGCGCGGTGGCCATGAACCCCGCCCACAGCCGCAGCAGCAGGGTGGTTTTGCCGGTGCCGGTCGTCCCGATCACGACCTGATGGGACCGCAGCCGCGGGTAGGGCAGGGCGGTGATGGAGCGGGCCGGATGCCCGATGGCGCGGATCGTGCCGCCGATCACCACGTCGCCGTTCCGGCGGGTCAGCGGCACCGCCCCGGGGGCGGCGATCCGGGCCCGGGCGCTGCGCACCTGACGCCGCCACTGACGCCGGTCGAAGCTTATCGCCGACCCCGGCGACAGGCCGCCGGCGCCGGTCTCCATCCGGTAGATCCGGTAGGCCCAGGCCAGACCGCCGAGGGCCAGGCCGGGCGGCACCGCCGCGGGCGCCACCGTCACCGCCGCCGCGGCCGGGTGCCCGTCCGCGATCAGCGCCCACATGCTCAGCCAGGCGTGGTACGGCGCGTCCGCCACCCGGTGCCAGGCCGGCTCTGCGGCCGTTCCCGCCACCCCGGCTGCGCCGTGGCCGCCGCCCCGCCCGCCCAGTGCGCTCGCCCCGAGCCAGACCGCCACCGCCGGCAGGCACCACAGCGCCGCCCCGTACAGCCGCCGCGGTGGCCACCCGCACAGCCACGCGGCCGCTGCCGCGCCCGCCGCCACCAGTGCCACCGGCGCCGCCGCGGTCGCCACGGCCACCACCGCGGCTACCGTGAGCAGCCGCCGCAGGCCGCGCGCGGCCGCCCGCACCAGCAGCAGCGCCAGGTGGTAGCGGATCATGCGGACGCCTCGAGCGCGGCCCGGGCCGGCAGGTCCCGCACCTCGACCCGCGCCGCCGCCGCGCCGAGCCCGGCCCGGGCCCGCAGCACGGTTGGCCGGGCCGATGGCGAGCACACGTACAGCACCCGGGCGTGGCGCGCCGGGCGGCCCGGCACCCGCACCTCGCCCGCGGGGCCACCGTAGTCCGCGGTGCGGGCCAGCAGTTCGCGCATGATCACGGTGGTCCGGCTGACCGTCTTGCGGGTCAGTTCCGCTTCGATGGCCCAGCACTCGCCGGACCAGGCCACCGGGACGCTGCCCGCGGCCCCGCCGTCCGGCCAGTGCACCTCACCGTCGGGCAGGTGCTCCCGCAGCCCGGTCCGGCCGCCTGACCGGGCGCGCAGCCGCCGCTCGCTGCGCCAGAACGCACCCGCCTGCTGGTACCCGGTGGTGGCCTCCAGGGCCAGCCGCACCGTGGTCACCGCCCGGATGTGCGCCAGCCGGGCCAGGGCGGGCGGCAGCGCCCCGTACCGCAGCCCGCACGCGGCCAGCCCGGCCCGGGTCAGCCACACCCACGGTGGCCCGGGACCGAGCCGGGCCGACTCCGCGTACCCGAGCCGGTGCCACCGGCTGACCGCCGCGCGGGCCTGCGGCAGCGTCCCGCCCAGCACCGCGGCCAGCAGGTCCACGGGCAGCCCGTACATGTCCGCCGTGTAGAGCATGCCGCTGATGTCCCGGTCGCCCAGCCCCCGTGAGGCGGCGCCCCCGGGACGTCCGGGCCGCTCGCGCACTGCCATAACTGCGGCACATGATGCCCCGCGGTCGCGCCGCACGTCCGGCGTTCGGGCCCCCGTCCTGGCCGAAGATCATGCCGAAGTTCCTGCCGGCGCCCCGGCAGGCCCGGCCGGCCGCATCAACGGCGGAGAGCGACCCGCCGGCTAGAGCTTTGTGCTCCAGCTCTGGCCGACCAGGTCCACGCCGAAGCTGTGGTGCGGTTCCTCCCCGGTCAGCGTGAAGCCGGCCCGCTGGTAGATGCGCCGGGCGCCGGCCAGCACGCTGTTGGTCCACAGCATGATCTCGTCGTAGCCCGCCGACCGGGCGAACCGCAGGCACTCCTCGACCAGCTTCGAGCCGAGGCCCAGGCCCCGCGCGGCCGGGTCCACGTAGAGCAGGCGGAGCTGGGCCACGGTGTCGGTCTTGCGCACGCAGAAGATCGATCCGGCCCGCTCACCGTCGGTCTCGGCGATCCAGGCCGCCTCACGGACCGGATCACGGTGGTCGACGTAGTCGGCGACGATCCGGGCCACCAGGGCCTCATAGGTCTGGTTCCAGCCGTACTCGGCGGCGTACCCGGCCGCCTGGCGCTGGACCACCCAGCCGAGATCGCCGGGGTGCGGTGGCCGCAGCAGGTAGGCCCGCGGCGCCGGCCTGTCCGTCAGCACCTGGGTGATCTCCCGCACCGAGGCCACCAGCCGCCGCTGCCTGTTCTCGCCCAGACCGGCCAGCAGGCCGCCGATATGCTCGCCCGCCCGGGTGTCCAGGCTCTGCTGCAGCTGGCGGCCGGCCGGGGTGAGCGTGACCACCTGGCGGCGGGCGTCCGTGCCGGACCTCTCCCTGGTGATGAGCTGGTCAGCCTCGAACCGGCTGAGGATGCGGCTCAGGTACCCGGCGTCGATGTCCAGGCCACGGCGCAGCGCGCCCACCTCGGTGCGGTCCCGCTGGCCCAGCTCGAACAGCAGCCGCGCCTCGGTCAGTGA
>DASWVA010000110.1:0-2079 GCA_036401415.1 Streptosporangiaceae bacterium | reverse complement strand
TCCGGCCGAGCACCACCCGGAGGCCGCGGCGGGCGCGCCCCGGCTGGCCAGGGCCGAGGGCACCGGGCCGGCCGCGGCCAGCGCCACCACCCCCAGGGCCAAAGCGATCGGCCGGCGGATTCTCGCCATGCGGGTCTCCTCGTCGCTCGAATCGCGACCGCGGCCCGTCATGCCGGCCGGTCACCTGGGGGCCATCTTTCCCTTCCCGGGATACTTCTTCAAGATCGCACCAGTAACACCGCTTTCGCCCCCGGTACTCCGGACGCGTAGCCGGCCCCCACCAACCAGCGCTATCATTACTGATAGCATCGATAGCAGGAGATGGTACTGATGGTGGCGCTTAACATCCGGAACCTTGACGAAACCGTGAAGCGGCAGCTCCAGCTGCGTGCGGCTCGTCATGGCCGGTCGATGGAGGCCGAAGTGCGCGCAATTCTGGCCGAGGCCGTCCGTGAGCCCGCCGACTCCGCCGGGCTGTTCACCACGCTTCTGGACCGGTTCGGCGCGCTCGGCGGGGTCGACCTGGAGCTGCCCGCACGCGAGGAGCCAGCCCGCGCCGCGGAGTTCCCGGCGTGATCATTCTCGACACGAATGTGGTGTCTGAGCTGATGCGGCCAGATCCCGCGCCCGGAGTCGCGAACTGGGTCCGCGAACGGGATCGGCGCGAGTTGCGCACGACCGCCGTCACGGTCGCCGAGGTCCGGTACGGCGTCGCCCGGCTGCCGGACGGGCGCAGGAAACAGGCTCTCCTCGCCGCGGCGGACGAGATCTTCACGGCCTTCGCCGACCAGATCCTGCCGGTCGATGGCGCCGCGGCGGAGCACTACGCGGCCATCGCCAGCCGCCGCGAACGAGCCGGGAAACCGGTCACCGCCTTCGACGCCCTGATCGCGGCCGTCTGCCGGTCCCACGGCGCCACGCTGGCGACCCGGAACGTGGCCGACTTCGACGATACCGGCGTGGAAGTGACAGATCCCTGGCGGCAGCCAGGCTGACGCAGCCGGCGCGCCGGCCGGCTGGTCAGGGCCCGGGTTCCGGTGGGCCCCACTCGGTGACGGTGAGTCCGTCGCCGACCGCCAGTTTGCCGAGCCGGAGCACGGAGAACTTGCTGCCGAACGCTACGCCCCCGGCCGCCGCGCGGCGGTAGCTGGCCAGCGTGCGGATGGGCTCGGGGCCGGCCCTGGTCCCGTCACCCTGGTCGACCAGGGTGACGGCGCAGCGAATGGCCACCTCGGCGAAACCCAGCTCGCTGTCGCCGATGGTGACCCGGCGCGCCTGGTCCTCGCGGTGCGGGTCGTCCCAGCCGTCGATCACGATGTTGGGCCGGAACCGGCTCATCGGCACGGCGGGGCCGTCGATGCGGCCGTTCAGGCCGGCCAGGCTGGCTTGGGAGATCAGGTGGACGGCGTTGCCGTCGGCGTAGCCAGACGGGCCGGGTGTCCAGCCGGCGGCCACCCGGTCGTGATCGGGCGGCACCCGCACCAGCCGGCTCGGCTGGCCCAGTACCCCGGTCAGCCACCGCGCCACCGTCTCGCCCTGATCGATGCCCCGGTACGGGTCCCCGAACAGCTCCACCGGGCGGCCGCCGGTGGTCAGGTCAACCTCGACGTCCAGTACCCCGGCGCCCGGTGCCTGCAGGGACAGCTGGGTACCGTCCGCGCTGATCCGGGGCGTGATCCCGGCCAGGCGCGGATCCCGGCGCTGGCTGCGGAACACCCCGTCCGGACCGGTCACCATGAACGTCCGGTCGTGGGCCAGCCCGGCCCAGGTCAGCTCCGCCTCAGCCAGTACGACCCCGGCACAGCTCTTCACGGGGTAAGTCCACAGCCCGGTGACAACGGCCGACACCGCCTGCGAGGGCCTAGCCACCCGACATCGCCCCCACGATCAGGTAGGGCTCACTGCCGGAGGCCACGGCCTCCGGCAGTGGCGTGTCCGGGGCCTGATGAGACAGGTCCTGCTCGCAGGCGAAGAACCGGACGAAGGCCCGGCGCGGGCCGCCGCCGTGGTCGCGAATGGTGCCGCCCAGCACCGGGTAACGGGCCTCCAGCGCGTCCAGAACGGACCGGTGGGTGACCG
>DASWVA010000109.1:0-11799 GCA_036401415.1 Streptosporangiaceae bacterium | reverse complement strand
CGCGCTGACGTTCCGCACGCTCGCGGCGCGCCTGGCCACCGGGCCCGGGGCGATCTACTGGCACGTCACCAGCAAGGACGACCTGCTCGCGGCGGCCACCGAGGACGTCATCGCCCGCGTCATGACCAGGGTGGCCAGTGGTATCGAACCGCGGGAGGCGATCCGGGCCATCACCGCGGGGGTGTTCGACGCGATCGACGCGCACCCCTGGGTGGGCACGCAGCTCTCCCGTGAGCCGTGGCAGTCGGCGATCCTGCAGATCCTGGAGGGCACCGGCCGCCAGATCCAGGCGCTCGGAGTGCCGGAACGGGCGCGGTTCGACGCCGCGTCCGCGCTCCTGAACTACATGCTCGGCCTGGCCGGCCAGTACGCCGCGGCCGCCCGCCTCCTGCCCCGCGATACGGACCGGACGGCATTCCTCAAGGCCGTCGCCGCCCGGTGGGCGCAACTCGATCCCGCGCAGTACCCGTTCGTGCATCAAATGGCCACCCAGCTGCCCGGGCACGACGACCGCGAGCAGTTCCTGGCCGGCATCGACCTCATCCTGGCCGGCATCGAGGCCGCCTGGTAGGCGGGGCCCGCCACCGGCCGGCCCCCGCCTGCCGCGGCGGACCGTGGCCGATCAGGGCCTGGCCCTTATGCCTTACGTTTACGGCATGAGCGCGGCGCCCGAAGTCATCTACCTCATCCGGCATGCGGAAAAGCCCCTCAAGCCGCCGCTGTCCGGCGTGGATTTCGAAGGCAGCCAGAACGAGCATTCACTGCTGCCGCGCGGCTGGCAGCGCTCGGGCGCCCTCGCCGCCCTGTTCCATCCCGACTTCGGCCCGGTGCGGGCTGGCCTGCGGACCCCGACCGCGCTGGTCGCCCCCTCCTGGGGGCATCCGGGCAAGACCGCCGCCCACCGGTCGTACCAGACCATCCAGGGTCTGAGTGAGCAGCTGGAGCTGCCGATAACGACCCGGTTCGCCCAGGGTCAGGAACCGCAGCTGGCGGCCAGCCTGGTGGCCAGCGGCTCCGGGGTCGTGCTCATCTGCTGGGAACACAAGCACATTCCGGTCATCGCGTCCGCGCTGCCGCTGGTGAGCGGGACCGCCATCCCGCCGAAGTGGCCGGGGGACCGGTACGACGTCATCTGGACGTTCACCCTCAGCCCGCAGCCCGGTCCGGTGCGGTACACCTTCGGCCAGATCCCGCAGCAGCTCCTGGCCGGAGACGCCGGTACGGTAATCCCGGCGGGTGAGACGTGAGCCTCACCTTGATCCTGCTGGCCGACGTGCGCTGGCGTGGCCGGCCGGTGGCGGGTGATCGCCCGCAAGCGCTGCTCGCGGCTCTCGCGGCCCGCGGCTGCCGTCCGGTGCGGCCCGAGGAGCTGGTCGGGCTGGTCTGGGGACCGGACGCGCCGGGCAACGGCCTCAAGAGCCTGCAGGTGCTGGTGTCCAGGACCAGAAACGCATGCGGCGCCGGCGCGATCGTCCGCGACGGCGTCGGGTACCGGCTGGGGGCGGCCCCCGGCGAAGTCGACAGCGTCAGGCTCGCGGAGCTCGTGTCCGCCGCCTCGGCCGGCCTGGACCGGGACGCGGCCGCCGCCGAAGGCCTGGCGCGGGAGGCCGTGGCGCTGGCGGCCGGCCTGGCCGGGACAGCTGACGGTGACGACAGCCCGCTCGCGCAGGTCCGGCGAGCCGCCGCGGTGGATGCGGCCACCGCGCGGGTGATCGTGGCCCGGGCGTCCAGCCGGGCCGGTGCGCACGCGGCCGCGCTCCCGGTCCTGGCGGCGGCGCACGCCCGGTCCCCCCGTGATGAGCCGCTGCTCGCGGACCTGCTGCGCAGTGAGGCGGCCGTGACCGGCCCGGCGGCCGCGCTCGATCGTTACGAGCGGTACCGCCGGAACCTGCGCGAGCGGCTCGGCGCGGACCCCGGCGAGCTGCTGCAGCGCACCCACCGCAGCCTGCTGGCGCTCGACCACCCGGTCCGCCGGGGAGTGCGCTACGAGACCACCGAGCTGATCGGCCGGGACGATGACCTGGCCCGGCTGCGGGCCCTGCTGGCCAGCGCGCGGGTGGTGTCCATCATCGGCGCCGGCGGCCTGGGCAAGACCCGGCTGGCGCACGCGCTGGCCCGGGACGCGGCCCAGCCGGTGGTCCACTTCGTCGAGCTGGCCGGCGTCACCGCGGCCGAAGATGTCGCGGTCGAAATCGGGTCGGTTCTCGGCCTCCGCGACTCGGTCAGCGGCCGCCGGGTCCCGACGCCCGAGCAGCGAGCCGGCATCAGGGCGCGGATCGCCCAGCGGCTCGGGCAGTCCCCGAGCCTGCTGATCCTGGACAACTGCGAGCATCTGGTCGAGGCGGCCTCGGAGCTCACCGCCTTTCTGAGCTCGTCGACGCCCGACCTGCGCGTGCTCACCACCAGCCGTGCTCCGCTGGGGATCGCCGCCGAGCGCGTCTACCTGCTCGGTGAGCTGCAGAGGCAGGACGCGACCCAGCTGTTCCGCGAGCGGGCGGTCGCCGCGCGGCCGAGCGTCCGCCTCCCCAAGCAGACCGTGACCAGTATCGTCAGCCGGCTTGACGGCCTGCCGCTGGCGATCGAGCTCGCCGCCGCCCGGGTGCGCGCCATGTCGGTCGAGGAAATCGACCGCCGCCTGCAGGACCGGTTCGCGCTGCTGCGTGGCGGCGACCGCAGTGCTCCCGACCGGCACCGGACCCTGCTCGCGGTCATCGAGTGGTCCTGGAACCTGCTGGACGCGGACACTCAGGGCGCGCTGGGCCGGCTGGCACTGTTTCATGACGGCTTCACGCTCGGGGCGGCGGAGACCGTGCTCGGCGCCCGGGCCCTGGACGCGGTCCGCGGGCTGGTCGACCAGTCGTTGCTGGGCGTCCGGGAGACCCCGGCCGGGGTGCGCTACCAGATGCTGGAGACGGTGCGCGAGTTCGGCCGGATGCGGCTCGCGCAGGCCGGCCAGGAGGCCGGTGCCCGTGCCGCCCTGCGCAGCTGGGCCGCCGGTTACGCGTCCGCCCATCAGGCGCCCCTGACGGGCGCCGGCCAGTTCGCGGCGGTCGACGCGCTCCGCGCCGAGGAGACCAACCTGGCCGACGAGCTGCGGGGCGCGATCGCCGACGGAGACTGCGCCTCCCTGGTTCAGTTGCTCGCCGCGCTCGGGCTGTTCTGGACGATGCGCGGCGAGCACCTTCGCCTGGTCGTGCTGGCCCGGGCGGTCGCCGGCGCGCTCCGCGGCTGGTTGCCTCCGCCGGACCTGGCCGACGCCGCCCGCGCCGCGGTCGCGGTCACGCTGAACAACTTGATGGTGCTCGGCGGTGAGGAGGCTTTCGGCCCGATGATGGCCCTGCTGCGCCAGCTGGGCCCCCACCCGGACGGCGACTCCTACTTCTCGGGCCTGATCCGGGTGCTGCTCGCGTACGGCTCGGCCGGCGCCGGCCACTTCACGCACCGGTTCGCGGTCGACGCGGCCGACCCGGCCGGCCCCTCCGGGTTTGCGGACCGGCTGGCGGCGCTGGCCGCCGACCCCGACCGGCACACGGCCGCCGCCGCCTGCCGGTGGCTCGGTCACGAGCGCGAGAACGCCGGCGATCCGGCCGGCGCGATCGAGGCCACCCAGCGCCTGCTGGCCCTGGTCCGCGACGAGGACGGCCCCTGGGCCTGCGCCATGCCGCACGGCCTGCTGGCCGAGCTGACCATGCAGTTCGGTGACCAGCCGGCGGCCATCGGGCACGCCCTGACCGCCCTGCCGGTGATGCAGCGGATCGGCGCCACCGATGACGAGCTGCAGCTGCGTACCCTGCTGGTGTTCTGCGCGATCGCCGAGGGGCGGCTCGCGGACGCGGCGGCCGATCTCGACCGGGTCGACCAGATCGCGGAGAGCGCGACGGCGTTCGGATCGGCCGCTTTCCGGCAGGTGGGCCGGGCCGAGCTGGCGCTCGCCTCCGGCGACCCCGGCGCCGGGCTGGAGATGTACCGGGAGCGCATGCTCGCCATGCGCGAGATCGAGGTGCCCGGCGTCACGCGCACCGGAATGGAACCGTGGGCGCTGCTGGGGGAGGCGATGGCGCTGGGTGCCCACGCCTGGTACGCGGCAGGCGACGACATCACCCACGGCGAGGCGTTGTTCCGCGAGGTCCGGGCGGGCGCACTGCGGGTGATAGCCCGGCAGAACCCCTACCTGGACTATCCGGCGTCGGGCCTGGTGCTGTTCACCCTGGGCGCCTGGGGCCTGCTGCGCCGCGCCGCGCCGCCTGAGGACGCGCTGCGGCTGCTCGCCCTGGCGGACAGGTTCGCCTACAACCGCATGATCCCCACGACGCGGTGGGAGCGGATCACCCCCGCGGCCGAGGAAGCCGCGCCCGGCCTGCTCACTCAGCTGCAGGCCGGGTACCGGGACTGCCCGCAGCCGGACCTGCTGGCGCAGGCCCGGCTGGCGGTGGAGCGCCTTCCCGGCTGACCCCGCCCGGCTGAGATCCCGGGCCGCTAGATGTGCCGGCGGTAGCTGCGCACCGAGAGCGGCGCGAAGACCACGATCACCACCAGGGCCGCCAGCAGCGTCCAGCCCGCCTGGCTGGTGACGACGCCCTGATTGGCCAGGGCGCGGGTGGCCGACACCAGGTGCGAGACCGGATTGACCTTGACGAACGCCGCCAGCCAGCCCGGCAGGGTGTTCACCGGCACGAAGGCGTTGGACAGGAAGGTCAGCGGGAACAGGAACAGGAACGAAATTCCCTGCACGGAGCGGGCGCTCTTGGCGATGGTGCCGATGAAGGTGAAGATCCAGGCCAGCGCCCAGCCGGTGAACATCGCCAGCGCGATCGCGCCGAGCACGCCGGCCACACCCCCGCCCGGGCGGTAACCGATGATCACGCCCATCACGAACGTCAGCCCGGCGGCGATCAGGTAGCGCACCAGGTCCGCGACCATCGGGCCGGCCAGCGGGGCGATCCGGGCCATGGGCAGCGCCTTGAACCGGTCGAAGACCCCCTTCTCCATGTCCTCGCGCAGTTGCACACCGGTGGACATGCAGGTGGTCAGGACGGTCTGGGCGACGATGCCGGGGATCAGCAGCGGCAGGTAGCGGTGCACGTTACCGGAGATCGCGCCGCCGAAGATGTAGGCGAACATCGCCGTGAACAGCAAGGGCTGCAGCGTGACGTCGAAGAACTGCTCCGGGTTGCGCCGCATCTTCTTCAGCGACCGCCAGGCCATGACCAGCGTCTGGCTGACCGTCTCGGTGATCGTGGTGCGCGGGCGGCTGCGGGCCACCACGGCGGCCGGGTCGATGGCGTGCTGCGGGACGGCGCCGGCGGACGCCGGGCCCGCGGTGATCGTGCTCACTGGACCTCCAGGACGGTGGTGTGGCCGGCGTCGGTGCCGTGACCGGTGATGGCGAAGAAGACCTCGTCCAGAGTCGGCTGGTCCACGCTCACCGAGGTGATCGCCACCCCCGACTGGCGAAACGCGATCAGCACGTCGGCGGCCTGGTCGGCGGTGCCGAGGGGCACGTTCATCCGGCCCGACTCGGGCGTCAGGACGGGCTCCGTGCCGGCGACCTTCCGGACGATCTGGCGGGCGAGCTCGCGATCGGCGCCCTCCGCCAGCTGCACCTGCAACGTGGAGTTCCCGACCGAGGCCTTCAGCTCATCGGGGGTGCCCTCGGCGACCTTGCGGCCCCGGTCGATCACCGCGATCCGCCCGGCGAGCTGATCCGCCTCGTCCAGGTACTGGGTGGTGAGCAGGACCGTGCAGCCCTCGGTGACCAGGCCGCGGATGGTGTCCCACATCTGCCCGCGGGTGCGCGGGTCAAGTCCCGTGGTCGGCTCGTCCAGGAAGATCAGCGGTGGCCGGGTGATCAGGCTGGCCGCCAGGTCCAGCCGGCGGCGCATGCCGCCGGAGAACTGGGCGATCGGCTTGTCCGCCGCCTCCTCCAGGCCGAACTGCGCCAGCAGCCGCTGGGCCGCGGCGCGGGCGTCGGCCGACCGCAGGCCCTGCAGCCGGCCGAACATCCACAGGTTCTCGGTGGCGGTCAGGTCCTCGTCCACCGACGCGAACTGGCCGGTGACGCCGACCAGCTGGCGGATGCGGTGCGGTTCGCGGGCCACGTCTACGCCGAAGATCCGGGCCTGCCCGGCATCGATCGGCAGCAGGGTGGCCAGCATCCGCAGGGCCGTCGTCTTACCCGCACCGTTGGGACCGAGGACGCCGAAGATCTCGCCCTGGCCTACTTCAAGGTCGATTCCGTCTACCGCCCGCACCCGGCCGAAGGTCTTGACCAGGCCGACCGCGTGAACGGCTGCTGTAGCTGTCATAGCCAGAACGTTAAGCGGCGGCGCCTTCACCGCGGCTACACGGCGGTTTCACCGCTGGGTCCTGGCCTCCTCGATGGTCAGTTCTGCCGCCGGGTCGGCCTCCAGGCGCTCATCGGGGATCGGCAGCCCGCTGCGGACGGACCGCCCGTAGGTCCCAGCGTTGAGGCGCTGCTCAGCACGGTCGAGTGCGGCCAGGCGACCGCGCAGGTTGGCCGTGATGGCGTCGTTCTCAAACTGGGCCGTGAGGGGCTGTGCGGGATCGGAGACGTCCACCCCCTCCTCGTCCTCGCTGGCCAGAACCTGGCCCTTCTCATCTTGGGTGTCACTGAGCAAGCTCTGCACCTCGGCTCGCTCGGCCTGTACCCGTGCTCGTGCCTGATCTTCGTCCACTTGATCTCCTTGGCCATTGACCGGCACACCGACGCAGTGACCGGTTGGTCGATTCCAGTTTGGCCCGGCACCTTCGCCTGTGTCAGCCCGATTCGTCCTGGCTGAGCTGGCCCACCAGCCAGGGCGTCAGCCACCGCACTCCGTCCGGGGTCAGATGGACACCGTCGCTGCGTACCTGCAGGCCGTCCACGGTCCAGGTGAAGGTCCCGTTGGGGCACAGCTCGTGGTTGAGGTCCAGCACCCGGGTACCGGGATGCGCGGTGACGACGCCGCGCAGCAGCCGGTTCCAGGCGGTCACCCGCTCGGGCTCGTCCTCCGGGTAGAGGCTGCCGTCCGGCTGCTCACCGCGCCGGTTGTACGGCTCGGTGGCCACCACGACCCGCGCGCCGGTCGAGCCGAGCAGCGTGATCGCCTCACTGAGCAGGCCGGCCAGGAAACTGTCGTAGCGGGGCTCGCCGACGTGCATCCACTGACCCTGGTACTGATGATCCATCGTCTCCCAGCGGCCGACGACGAGCAGCGCCTCGGCCGGATGGTCGGCGTCCAGCTGCAGCCGCCAGCGTCGCGGCCACTCGTCGCACGTCCGGCTGTCCGGGAACTGTGATCCGAAGTAGCGGTAGGGGCCGCCGGTCACGATCCCGCAGCCCAGCACGGTGTGGTCGGTGAACCGCATCCCGGGCGTCGGCGGCAGGTAGTGCATCAGCGTCCACGCGATCGAATCACCGAACACGTCGACGTGCAGCGCACCACCCGGCCGGACGGTCGCGTGCGGGGCGGCCCCGGGCGGCGGTGGCGAAGCGGTGGACTGCTGCGGCGCCGCGGCGTTCGCCGTCGCCGGGATGACGTCAGGCTGGCCCGGTGCCGCCACCGGAACCACTGGGACCCCGGGGGGCACGGTGCAGACGGTGACGACGAGAACCGCGGCGACACCGGCGGCGGCGGCCGGGAGCACTTGTGAGGCCGGCATCCGGACCCGCTGGGCGGGACGTTCGATCAGCACGAACGAGGCACCGGCGAGCGCGCCCGTCACCGCGACCCGCAGCGCGGCGAGCGCGTACCCGTGCAGGCCGCTGCGCTCGCCGTCCAGCACGAGGAACACGGGCCAGTGCCACAGGTAGAGGCCGTAGGAGATGCGGCCGATGCCCGCCAGGGGCCGCGCCGACAGCAGCCTGGCCACCGGCTGCCCGGAGTCCAGGACCACCCCGGCGAGCAGGGCCGCGGTAGCCAGGGCCACCCCCAGCAGCAGGCCGTGGCGGAACTCACCGGGGGCGCCGCTGGCCGTGGTCGCGATCGCGGCCAGGGCGGCCAGGCCGCCGAGCGACAGCAGCAGCGGCAGCGGACGGCGGCCCGCGGGCTGCGGTGACCGCCGGCTGCGGGGACCGCCACCGAGCCAGCGCCACGTCGGGGCCAGCAGCGCGGCCAGCGCGGCCCCGGTGAGCAGCTCCTGGGCGCGCGTGTCGGTGCCGAAGTAGACCCGTCCCGGACTGGCCGCGCCTGTCAGTACGTACGTGACCAGGGCTGACGTGGCCGCCCCGGTGAGCGCCACCGCCAGCAGCCGCCGCCGTCTCACCGCGCGGCAGGCCAGCAGGAGGAGCGGCCAGACGACGTAGAACTGTTCTTCGACCGCGAGCGACCAGGTGTGCTGCAGCGGCGACGGGGTGCCGCCGTGGGAGAAGTAGTTCGTGCCCTGCAGGGCGAAGCGCCAGTTGCTCGACCACAGGGCCGCGGTGATGGCGTCCCCGCGCAACCCGGCGACCGCGTCCGGCGGGAACAGGGGGCGGGCGGCCAGCACCGCGATGATCATGGCGAGCGCCGCAGGCAGCAGCCGCCGGGCCCGGCGGGCCCAGAACGCGCCGAGGCCGATCCGTCCCGTGGCCGTCAGCTCGCCGTAGAGCAGGGAGGTGATCAGGAAGCCGCTGAGCACGAAGAAGACGTCGACCCCGATGAAGCCGCCGGGCAGGAACGTGAGACCGGCGTGGTTCGCCAGCACCGCGAGCACGGCCAGGGCCCGGACCCCGTCCAGCGCCCGCAGACGGCCCGGAGCCACCGTACGCCGAACCCCCCCGCTTCGGCGGGGGGGTTCGGCGGCTTCGCTCTCCGAGCCTTGCATCGTTGCGCAGCCACCCATCGTTGCCGACGTCCAGTCCGGGACAGCGACGCGGTCTACCCCTGCTGCGCGCGGTCAATCCGGCCGGGTCAGCTGCCAGGTAGCGGGGGGCTGGCCAGCTGGGCGAGCTGGAGGGCCTGCTGGGGGAACCAGGCTCCGGCGGCGGGGTCGTCAACGCCCCACAGCGGGTCGAACAGGGCCTGGGCCGATGCCGTGGCAGGCCATCCCGGCTGGCTGTAGTCGGTGTAGTTCCAGGCCCGGGCGCCTCCGGCGGAGTCACACTGACCATCTGACTGGCCCGGCGTCTTCACCCACAGGTAGGCGTCCAGCAACGGCACGCCGGTCTGGGCGGTCGGTCGCAGACCCAGTCCGGAGCCCGGCGGGTTGCACCAGTTCCCGGCGGCGAGAGTGCCGATGACGCTGGCCGGCTGGTCGTACGGTGCGCCGGCGTACTGCTGCATGTTGTCGGGCCCGTCGCCGTTGCGGCTGGTGTCGATCACGAAGTGGGTCGTCGCAACCGCGCTGCCCATGTTCTGCGCGTACCACTGGGTGGTCAGATCCCAGGTGCTGAAGTCGGACTCGGTGGCCGGGTAGTACTGGCTCCCGCACGCCGCGGGATTGTTGTAGTTGGGGTTGGCGCTGTCGGTGACGATGGCCAGGCAGTCGGAGATCCAGGTGCCGTAGTCGGTGAGCTCGGCCGTCGGCTGGTAGTTGGACACGTTGAGGAAGAAGCCCTGCGCCTTCTGGACGTCCGCCGCCAGCAGCCGCTGGGTGATCGTGCCGACGGACTGCCACGCGCTGTGGCTGCCGTCCAGGTACACGCTCACGCCGGGGTCCTGCTCCAGGGCGCCCACCGCGTACTGAAGCTCGGCGTCCCGCTCGGCGTCGGTGAACGGGTAGGACGACGCCGGCAGCCCGCAATCCGATGGCATGTTGCCCAGAGCGTCCGGTTCCAGAATGACCAGGGCCTGGCCGCCGCCGATGCCGCGGGCGAACCCGCTGATCCACGCCTGATAGTCAGCCTGGCTGAGTGCTCCGCCGGCTGAGTACTGAGCACAGTCGCGACCAGGGATGTCGTAGGCGACGAGCACGGGGACCGCCCGCTCGACCGCGGCTTCGGCCATCGTCCGGTGGACCTGCTGCTGGACCTGCGCCGCGGTGCCGCTGTCGAACCACACGGCCCGCGGGGTCGCCTCCATCTCCGCGATGAGGGCCGCGTCCTTGCCGTCACCGTTCCTGAGCAGTTGCACGATCTGCTGCGGTGCTCCGGCGGAAGGCGGCGGAATGAAAAAGTGAGTCCCGGGGCTGAGGCCGCGCTGGGCCCCGGAGACGGTGGTGCCGGTGCCGGTGCCGGTGCCGGTGCCGGTGCCGGTCCCGGCGCTGGCGCTGGCCGCGGCGGGCAGTGACACGACGGCGGCGCATGCGGTGACGAAGGCGGCGGTGAGGGCGAGACGCGGGGTACGGCCGAAGCGTCCGAAGACCATGAGTCCTCCCGGAAATTTCCGGAACATTTCCGGGAGGAATGTAACAAGACGGAACGCCGCGGTCAACGCCCGCGTAACAAGACGCCGCGTGGCCCGCCGGGTGCGGTGGTGGAGTCCCTGATCACCAGCCTGGTCGCCAGTTCAATGCGGAGCGGTTCCAGGCGGCGGTTCTCCATCAGGCGCAGCAGCAGGCTGACCGCGGTCCGGCCCAGCTCAGCCAGCGGCTGGCGCACGGTGGTCAGGGCGGGAGCGGTGATCGCCGCCTCGACGGTGTCATCGAAGCCAACCACCGAGACGTCGGCGGGCACCCGCAGGCCACGTGCGGACGCCGCCTGGAGCACCCCGGCCGCCATGCTGTCGTTGAAGGCGAAGATCGCCGTGGGTGGATGCGGCAGGCTGAGCAGGCGGTCCGCCGCCTCGCGGCCGCCTTCGATACGGAAGTCGGAGTACTGCACCAGCCCCGGATCGGGCAGGACGCTGGCGCCCGCCAGGGCCGCCTGGTAGCCGCGCATCCGTTCCTCCGTGGCGATCCAGCCGGGCGGCCCGCCGATCACGGCGATGCGCCGGTGGCCGAGTTCGAGCAGATGACGTGTGGCCTGGGTCGCCCCGGAGGAGTGCGCCGCGGACACGACCGGGACAGCCTCGGTGGTCTCGGTCCTGGGGTCGACGATCACGACGGGGAAACCCCGGCCGGCCAGGGCCTCGAATTCCTGGCTGGACTCCTCGGGCAGCACGATGATCGCCCCATCGGCGGCGCCGTCCGCCAGGCGCTCCAGCAGAGACATCTCCCGGGCCCGGGAGTGCCGCGTCGGTCCCAGGATGACCCGCAGGTCATGTTCGTACAGCGCTTCGGCCGCCCCGGCCAGGATCTCAGCGAAGCAGCCGGGATGAATCAGCGGGACCATGACACCGATCTGGCCGGTCCGGGTCGCGTGGGGCCGCGCACCGGCCGGGTAGCCGAGTTCCCGGATGACCTGCTGCACCGCCTCCCGGGTCTGATGGGACACGTCCGCACGCCCGTTGACCACCCGGGAGACCGTGGCGATCGAGACACCGGCCAATTCGGCGACGCGCCTGATCGTCATCCGCTCAGGACCCGGGGCGCCCAGACTGCTCACCCCAGAATTGAAACACCTGCGGAGCGTGGCCTGGGCGGACGGGCGGCACAAGATCGCTACTGATCGCGCGGGTCCGCGGTCCTGGTTGTCGCCCGGTCCTAGGAGCGGGGCGGGGGTTCGTAGCGGTAGGTGCCATCAGTGCCGAGCCACAGCGTGAGCCCGGACTGCCCGATGCCGTGCCATTGAATGGGTGTGAAAGCCGGATGCTCATCGCGCCCGAGCCAGAACCCGGCGACCGCCATATCGAAATCCCGGTTATGGCGGCGGCCGTAGCAGCCCTCGAACGGATTTCCGCAGAGAAGGGTCCCGTTCGCCGGCGAGTCGAGGTCAGCTGATGACACGCGGTCCGCGCTGTGCAGCGTCCGGGGCTGGCACGCTCCGCCGTCGCGGCCGAG
>DASWVA010000108.1:0-2063 GCA_036401415.1 Streptosporangiaceae bacterium | reverse complement strand
CGCGAACGCGGTGTCCTTCGGCTATCCCGGGACCGCGAAGGACAAGGCGCCGGGCGCGTTCCCAAGGCCAGGGTCGTGACGGTCAACGAGTGCGCGTCGCACGCGGCGGTCCTGGCCGCGATCGGCCCGGCCGTGTCGAAGGGCAGCGGCGAGCAGTCCCTGGCCCGGGGCCTCTACCCGGACCTGGAGGAGGACTGGCTGCTGATCGCCGACCGGAACTTCTACAACTGGCAGGACTGGTGCACCGCGGCCGGCACCGGGGCGGCGCTGCTGTGGCGGGTAAAAGCGGACCTGACGCTGCCGTGCTGGAGATCCTCCCGGACGGCTCCTACCGGTCCGTCCTGGTCAGCCCCAAGGTCAAGGGGCCGGCCAGGCAAAAGCTCACCGAGGCCGCCCGCGCCGGCCGGGACCTGGACCCGGACAAAGCCAGGCACGTCCGGGTCATCGAGTACGAAGTCCCTGACCGCGACGGGCAGGACGAGCTGATCGCCCTGGTCACCACGATCACGGACCTGCGCGAGGGCCTCGCGCCCGTCCTCGCGGCGGCCTACCACCGCCGCTGGGAGCACGAGGGCGCGAACGCGCAGCTCAAGACGTTCCTGCGCGGCCCCGGCAAGATCCTGCGGTCGAAGACCCCGGACATGGTCGAGCAGGAACTGTGGGGCTACCTCCTGACCCACTACGCCATCAGCGCCCTGACCTGCACCGCGGCCACCGCCGCCGGCATCGACCCCGACCGGGTCAGGCCGAAGCGCACGATCCGCGCCGTCCGCCGCCGGGTCGCCGACCCGGCTTTTCCCCCTGACCGGCCGGGCAGCGCCCTGGAACAGGTGACGGCCGACATCACGACCGCCCGCAACCTTAACCATCGGCGCGAGCGCACCTACCCCCGCGTCGTCAAGCGAGCCCGGCACAACTCCTACCGCGTCAAGAAACCCGCTGATCACGGCACACGGCACGGATCCCCGCCCACGATCATGCTCGTCGTCCTAAAGAAACCCCAGGTCAAAACCCCGGCGAAAATAGGTTAAGCGGCATTGCGCCCGCACCCCACTGAGGTGATCTCAGAGAAATGGGATCGGACATCTGGTCTTTAACGACGCGATGAGGTTGTCCGGGGGAGGCTCGCAGACAGTCCGGACGTGCCCGGAACAGCCGTGGAGCCCCGGTAGAAGAGGTCTCACCACAAGCCTTCTTCATCCCGAGGACTCCACGTGATTCCCTATCGTGCCATGCTCGACGTGCCCGCGGAACTGCTTCGCTACCTGACCCGGCTGCTGGCCGCTGAGCGGCGCCGCCGCGGGACGCCCGCCCGCAGCAGGAAGCTCACCTGCCGCGACCAGGCACTCCTGGCGCTGCGCTGGTTCCGCGACCGGACCCGGCCCGGCCGGCTCGCCGCCGACCACCAGATCTCCCGCGCGACCGCCTACCGCTACGTGGACGAGGCTGTCGACGTGCTGTCCGCGCAGGCCCCCGGCCTGGACCAGGCCCTGCGGCGGGCACTGGCCGACGGCGTCCCCTACGTCGTCCTGGACGGCAAGGTCTTCGAGACCGACCGGCTTGCCGAGACCGTGACCAGCAAAAAGGGCCAGGACATCAACGCGTGGTACTCCGGGAAGAAGCACCGCCCGGGCGCGAACGTCCAGGCCGTCATGCTTCCCGGCGGCCTCCCGGCCTGGACATCGCAGGCCGAGCCCGGCCACGTCCACGACATCACCGCCGCCCGGCGGCACGCCCTGCCCCTCCTCTACCGTGCCGCCGCCTCCGGAATGCCGGCGCTGGCCGACAGCGGCTACGAAGGAGCCGGGATCGGCATCTGCGTCCCGGTTAAGAATCCCGGGGGAAACCAGCAGCTCGACCCGGACACGAAAACCCGGAATGCCCTGCTGCGCGGCCTCCGCAGCCAGGGAGAACGCGGGTTCGCCCTGCTCAGCCAGCGCTGGACCGCCCTCCAGCACATCACCGCCAGCCCCAGGAGAACCACCGAAATAGTCCGCGCCGCCCTCGTCCTCACCCAATTCGAGCACAAATACCTCAACTAAATCGTTGAGATCACCTCACTG
>DASWVA010000107.1:0-4537 GCA_036401415.1 Streptosporangiaceae bacterium | reverse complement strand
CAACCGCCTGTCCACGCCGAACGGTCACCACCCGATCGTGGCCGAAGACGTCAACTACGTGTACCCGCACCGGTGCTGGACCTGCATGGTCCCGTGCCTGGTCCGCGAGGACATGGTCATGGACGAGGTGGACGGGCAGGTGCGGACCTACTGCTCGGAGCCGTGCCACTGGACCGACGCGACCGCGTTCCGGCCCACCTACCAGGGTCGCGAGACCCCCAACATGGGCCAGCTCATCGGCAAGCGCGAGTGGGAGACCCTGTACCACGGCTGGAACTGGGCCGACGTGGTGTCGGACATGGGCTTCGTCCGCGATGACGGCAAGACCATGGTCGCCCAGCCGCACCTGGACCTGAACCCGAAGAAGATGTGGACGCTGGACCACCTGCGCCGCATGCCTCCGGTCCAGAGCCCGAACGTGCTGCTCAACGAGATGACCCCCGAGCAGCGCGCCGCCTTCCACGCCGACTACATCAAGCAGGGCCCCGGCGGCCGGCCGGCTCCGACGGACTCCTGACGTCCGCCTGAGTAAACCCTGACGCCGTTCAGCGGGAGGGCCGGGGGGACGCCTTCGTCCCTCCCGCTGCACGCGGCACAGCCTTAGTCGTGAGGTGGCCATGGCCGACAAACATTTGGTGCGATTCGAGCCCGTCGGGATCGAGATCGAAGTTGACGAGGAGCAGAACGTTCTGCGGGCCGCCGCCGAGCAGGGCATCATGCTCATGCACGGATGCAAGGAAGGCCAGTGCGCGGCCTGCAAGTCGTTCGTCCTCGAAGGTGAGGACATCGAACACGACCGGTACTCGACGTTCGCACTCCCGGACTACGAAAAGGAGGAAGGTTACACGCTGCTCTGCCGGGCGCACGTGTACGAGGACGTCACGATCGAGCTGCTCAACTACGACGAGGAGATGATCCGCTCCGGCCTGCCCATCCAGCAGGGCGTCGCGGAGGTGGTGGCCAACGACCCGGTCACCCACGACATACGGCACCTCGTCCTGAAGCTGATCGAGCCGGCCGAGATCAAGTTCTTCCCGGGCCAGTACATGGACATCGCGATCCCGGGCACCGACGCCGTGCGGTCGTTCTCGATGGCCAACACCACCAGCCGTGACGGCGGCCGGCTCGAGTTCGTCATCAAGGTCTATCCCGACGGGCAGTTCTCGGACTTTCTGGACCACAAGGTCCAGATCGGCGACCGGCTGGACCTGTCCGGGCCGTTCGGCGTCTTCACGCTCCGCGAAGGCGACTGCGACCTGGTGCTCGTGGGGGGCGGCGCCGGCATGGCGCCGATCCTGTCCCTGCTCCGGTCCATGGCCGAACGCGGCCTGGACCGCAGGACCACGTTCTTCTACGGCGCGCGGGGCCAGCGGGACCTCTGCTTCTCCGACGAGCTCCGTGACCTGGAGCAGCGGCTACCCAGCTTCACCTATATCCCGGCGCTGTCCGAGCCGTCCGATCAGGACGGCGTCTGGGACGGCGAGACCGGGCTGATCACCGACGTCGTCAAGCGGCACGCCGGGAATCTGTCCGGCGCTCACGCCTACGTGTGCGGGCCACCGCCGATGGTGGAGGCCGCCGTGCCGCTGCTCACGCAGCTGGGCGTGGACGAGAAGCGCGTCTACTACGACAAGTTCACCACCACCGGCGAACCCGGGCAGTAGTTCACCCCGCTGCGCGAGCAGCGCGGGAGGAACGCCCGAGCAACGAAGCAGGTCCGGATCCCGAGCTGCGTTCTGAGCCAGACAGAGCGCCTCTTCCGGTAGCGAATGAGCTGGATCGACGAAAGAAGGTCTCATGACTACTCCGCAAGAGCGCAGCGTACCCAAGCCGCATTTCACCGACGCCGAGGCCGGGGCGAAGGAATTCCCCGACTCCAACGCCCGGCAGTACAACTACTTCAAGTCGGCCAAGCGCAAGCAGTCCCACTACGAGGACGTGACCGTCGAGGTCCAGCCGGACCCCCGGCACTACCTCTCCCAGGGCTGGCTGTACGGGTTTGCCGACGGCCGCGGCGGTTACCCGCTGGACTGGACCGCCCTCAAGGCGTGGGGGACCGACCGCCCGGAACCCGAGCGCTACCCCGGCTCCGGCGGTAAGGGTTATGACTGGCCGGCCCTCGGCTGGCACGAGTTCCGCGACCCGAACGAGGAGTGGGAGCTCACGTTCTACCGCTACAACTCCAACGTGGTGCGGCAGGTCAACCAGAATATCGACAACGCCCGCCAGTCCAAGGCGTTCGAGCAGTGGAACCGCAACTGGGTGCACTTCGTCGAGCGCAACGTGGGCGCGTGGATGCACGTCGACCACGGCCTGGGCCTGTACCTGTACGCCAACGCCAACCGCCGCGCGCCGACCAACATGCACAACAACGCGATCTCGGTGAACAGCATGCACCGGATCCGGTCCGCCCAGGACCTGGCGCTGTACAACCTGACGCTGACCGAAGAGATCGAGGGCTTCGACGGGTCCGCTCACCTGGACGCCTGGAACAACGACCCGGTGTGGCAGGGCGTCCGCGAGACCGCCGAGCAGCTGACCGCGACCGACGACTGGTGCGAGGCCATCTTCGCCTCCAACGTGATCTTCGAGCCGCTGGTGGGCGAGCTGTTCCGCAGCCAGCTGGTGCAGCACGCCGCCCCGCGCAACGGCGACTTTGTCACGCCGACGATCGTGGGCGTGGCCGAGTACGACTTCGCCGAGCGCGACCTGCGCTACACGCGGGTGATGTTCGAGCTGCTGACCGGCGACAAGGAATTCGCCGACCACAACAAGCAGATCCTGAACCAGTGGCTGGCCACCTGGACGGCGCGCTCCATCGCCGCCGCCCGGACCCTGCAGCCGATCTGGTCCCAGCCCGACTCCAAGCCGCCGCGCTTCGAAGACGGGCTGGACGCGGTCAAGAACCGCTTCGCCGCACTGATCTCCGAACTGCACCTGGACGTACCGAAGGAGCTTGGCCAGTGACCACTTACCGGACCAGCGAGAGCCCGTTCAAGTCCGACAGCACCGCCTCCAACCAGTGTGGTGTCACGCTGATGAACAACCAGGTCGGTGCGGTGGTGGCCCAGGTCATGGCGAAGAAGGACAACGTGACGGTGCGGCACCTGCCGTCGATGATCCGCGTCGACGCGGTCGGGCGGATGGACTTCGTCTACGAGGAGATCTCCGAAGCCGCCGGTGAGGACGACGGCTGGTTCGACGCGGCCGAGTTCGAGGAGAACATGTCCACCCACTACGGGCGGATGATCCACGAAGACGACCGGACCATCATGTTCGCCAACCCCGAGGACGCCGCCGAGTTCATCGGCTTCGACCTCACCGCGCGCAGCTGACCCCACCACCACGCAAGGAGGCGCATGGTGTACGAAAAGAATGGCGAGAAATACTTCATCGTTGACAGCCACATGCATTACTGGGACGCGTCGCCCGCGAACTGGGTGAAGGGCGCGGAGCAGTACGCCAAGGGCTGGATCGACTGCTTCCACGCCTACCAGTCACTCGGGCCGCCCGAGACGCACTGGTCGATCGAGCACTTCCAGAAGTACTCCGAGGACGACCTGATGAAGGACGTCTTCGAGGACGGGCACGTGGACGTGGCCATCTTCCAGCCCACGTACCTCAAGGAGTGGTACACCGAGGGGTTCAACACCACCGAGCGCAATGCGGCGCTGGGCGAGAAGCACCCCGGCAAGTTCATCGCCAACACCCGGTTCGACCCCCGCGACGGTGACGAGGGCCTGAAGGCGTTCCGGGCCAACGTCGAGCGCTACGGGTCCAAGGGGATCAAGCTCTACACCGCCGAGTGGAACAACGGCTCCCGGGGTTACAAGCTGTCCGACGCCGCCTGCTACCGCTACCTCGAAGCGGCGCAGGAAATGGGCATCAAGAACGTCCACGTGCACAAGGGCCCGACGATCTGGCCGCTGGACAAGGATGCGTTCGACGTGTCCGACGTCGACCACGCCGCGACCGACTTCCCGGACCTGAACTTCATCGTGGAGCACGTCGGGCTGCCCCGGATCGAGGACTTCTGCTTCATGGCGACGCAGGAGCCCAACGTCTACGCCGGCCTGTCCGTGGTCATCGGCGGCCTGATGCACGCCCGGCCCAAGTTCTTCGCCAAATGTATGGGTGAACTGCTGTTCTGGGTCGGCGAGGACAAGATGACCTTCGGCAGCGACTACGGCATCTGGGAACCCAGGTGGCAGGTCGAGGGGTTCGTCGACTGGGACTACCCGGGCGAGGAGTTCTCGGACTACCCGCGGGTCACCACCGCCACCAAGAAGAAGATCCTCGGCCTGAACGCCGCGAAGCTGTACGACATCGAGGTTCCGGCGCAGTACCAGCTCCAGGACGAGACCGGCGGCCAGCCCGCCGAGCGCGATGACGCCCGGCTGGTCGACGAGGGCAGCCCGGTCGCGGGGGCATGACCGCTTCCGCCACCGACACCGCCGCCGGCCCGGGGGCACCCGCCCCCGGGCCGGCGGCCCGTGCCGGTTCTGTACCGCCGGGGGGCCGCCCCTCCGTGCCCCCC